>NZ_CAVK010000014.1 GCF_000382885.1 Sphingobium indicum BiD32 | reverse complement strand
CTTTGGCCAGCCACCTCCCCCTAAAGGGGAGGATCGAGAAAGTGAGCTGACCCATCAGAACAAAAAATAGCGTTGCGCGAAGGGCAATACGGTCGCCGGTTCGCAGGTCAACAATTCGCCATCGGCCCGCACTTCATAGGTTTCGGGGTCGACCTGAATATCGGGCATCGCGTCGTTCAATAGCATCGACGCCTTCCCGATCCCGCCGCGCGTATTGCGCACCGCCTCCAGCGGCCGGGCCAGTTGCAGCCGCTCGCCGATCCCTTCCGCGATCCCCGCCGCCGACACGAAATGCACCGCCGACAAAGCGCCCGCACGGCCCATGCCGCCGAACATCGGGCGGTAATGGACTGGCTGGGGCGTGGGGATGCTGGCATTGGGATCGCCCATCGGCGCGGTGGCGATGCTGCCGCCCTTGATGACCAGATCGGGCTTCACCGCGAAGAAGGCGGGCGACCACAGCACCAGATCGGCGAGCTTCCCGACCGCGATCGAGCCGACGATATGGCTGATTCCATGGGCGATGGCCGGGTTGATCGTATATTTGGCGATATAGCGTTTGACGCGGAAATTGTCGCTGTCCGCGTCGTCCGTGCCAAGGCTCCCGCGTTGCTGCTTCATCTTGTCGGCGCTCTGCCAGCAGCGGATGATCGTCTCACCCACGCGGCCCATCGCCTGGCTGTCCGACGACATCATCGAGAAAGCGCCCAGATCGTGTAGAATATCCTCCGCCGCGATCGTCTCCTTGCGGATGCGGCTGTCGGCAAAGGCGACATCTTCGGCAATGCGCGGGTCGAGATGGTGGCACACCATCAGCATGTCGAGATGTTCCTCGATCGTGTTGACGGTATAGGGCCGGGTCGGGTTGGTGGAGGAGGGCAGGACATTGGGCAGCCCCGCCAGCTTGATGATGTCGGGCGCATGGCCGCCGCCCGCACCCTCGGTATGGAAGGCGTGGATCGTGCGCCCCTTGAACGCGCCGATCGTGCTTTCGACAAAGCCCGCTTCGTTGAGCGTATCGGTATGGATCGCGACCTGAATGTCATACTCGTCCGCGACCGACAGGCAGCAGTCGATGGCGGCGGGCGTTGTGCCCCAATCCTCGTGCAGCTTTAGGCCACAGGCGCCCGCGCGGATCATCTCGACCAGCGCGGCAGGCTGGCTGGCATTGCCCTTGCCCATCAGGCCGAAATTCATCGGCATGGTTTCGAGCGCCTGCAACATCCGCCCAATGTGCCAGCTGCCCGGCGTACAGGTGGTCGCCAGCGTGCCATGCGCCGGGCCGGTGCCGCCGCCCAACATGGTGGTGATGCCGGCATTGAGCGCTTCCTCCACCTGTTGCGGGCAGATAAAATGGATATGCGCGTCGATGCCGCCAGCGGTCAGGATGCGCCCTTCGCCCGCGATGATCTCCGTGCCGGGACCGATGGGAATATTGACGCCGGGCTGGACGTCCGGGTTGCCCGCCTTGCCGATCGCTGCGATGCGCCCGTCGCGGATCGACACGTCCGCCTTGACGATGCCCCAATGGTCCAGGATCAGCGCGTTGGTGATGACCGTGTCTGGCGCGCCGTCGGCGCGGCTTATCTGACTTTGTCCCATGCCATCGCGGATTACCTTGCCCCCGCCGAACTTCACCTCCTCGCCATAGGCGGTCAGGTCATCCTCGACCCGGATAAGGAGGGAAGAGTCGCCCAGTCGCACGCGGTCACCCGTTGTGGGGCCAAACATTCCAGCATAGGCGCGGCGGGGAATGGTTACGGGCATTAAACAACCCTCCGTTCGTTTCGAGCGGCTGTTGTGTAGCACTCCATCACAATGCCCCCATCACATCGCCACGAAAGCCGATGACGATCCGGTCGCCTGCATAGGGGATCAACTGCACGTCCCGGCTCTGCCCCGGCTCGAACCGAACCGCAGTGCCGGACGGAATGTCCAGCCGGTATCCGCGCGCCACGTCGCGGTCGAACAACAGCGCTGGGTTCGTCTCGGCGAAATGATAATGGCTTCCCACCTGGATCGGCCGGTCGCCACTATTGGCGACGGTCAGGGTGATGGCTTCGCGTCCTTCGTTCAGCACGATGTCGCCGGGGGCGGGGATGATTTCGCCGGGGATCACGGGGCTATCCCTGACACGGTCATTTTGATCGCCAAGCCTCTCACCGGATCGGCCGATGTACGGTGACGAGCTTGGTGCCGTCGGGGAAAGTCGCTTCGACCTGAATGTCGTGGATCATCTCGGCGATGCCCTCCATCACCTGATCGCGGGTCAGGACATGGCCTCCGCTCGCCATCAGCGCGGCGACCGACTGGCCGTCTCGCGCGCCCTCCACCACATGGTCGGTGATCAGCGCTATCGCTTCGGGATGGTTGAGTTTGACCCCGCGCGCCAGCCGATTACGCGCGACCATGGCGGCCATCGCCACCAGCAGCTTGTCCTTTTCGCGTCCCTTCAGGTTCATGGGATCAACAGTAGCAGATAGTGGGCATGGAGGGCGACAGTCCGAATATCGCGGCGCGCAAAACGCCTGCCGCGCGCATCACATCCTTGCGCAGCGCCTGCGCGTCATTGCGCGTCAGACGCAGGATAAGTAGCCCGTCAAAGCTGGTCGCGCCGCCGGTCGGCGTTTCAACCAGCGTGCGGGCCAGGTCGAGGTAATCGCCAGCATCCTGTCCCGCATAGACCAGAGTGGCGATCGCGGCTGCATCGCCAAAGCCGAACGGCGCGCGCCCCTGTGCCGCAAAGTCACCTTCAACATGCAACGCATCGGCCCAGATCAGCCGCCCACCGCGTCGGATACGCCAGCTGTCATGGATCAGCCCGCTCTGATAGCTTTCCCCCATGGCACTGCGGCCCAGCACCAGCATCTCCATCGCCAGCATCCGTGCGTCGGGGGCCATGTCGGCCTCCAGCGTGCGGCGCATCCTGCTGCGATCGAACAATATCGCTTCCTGCGCCAGCCATTCGCAGGTCGCGCCCGCGCCGATGCTGATACGGGTTTCGATGCGCGACGGCTCATCCTCATCCAGCGCGCGGTAGAGCTTTTCGGCGGCCTGCGGCACGATGGTCGCGCCCACGCCCGGATCGACGATGATGTCGAGCGCCAGCCTATCACCCCCGGTCAGCCCACCACAGGTGGTGACGGTGACGGCCAGCGGAAAATCGCCCTCCCGCCCTTGCGGAAACAGTAGCCGGGCTGGCGCAACCTGCATCATGTCGCGGATGCCGCGGGCGCCGAATGCGACCATGGCGCGGCCATCGACGCGCTGGTGCCGGGACTTGGGCGGCACGGTGATGGCGCGTTGCAGGGTCATGGACACCATCTGATCAGGCGCGGCAGGTCACGACATGGGGCATATGACGTATGGAACGAACGGGCGGGGGATACCCATCAACGGTCGCGCTTATTCCATTACATGCTCCCGCGAACGCGGGAGTCTGTTGGCCATTCCGCGAGGCGCGGGTCAATCATTATTGGCGAACGCCTATATCCCCTACTTGATCGCGCTCGGTGACAAATCGAGCGCGCCAAGGTCGCCGCGCTCGCGTGCCTGACGGCCATAGAATAGTTCAAACAATGGTCCCGCCATCATCGTCGTGACGATCGCCATCAGCACCAGCATCGAGAACAGAGTCGGTCCGATAATGCCTTTTTGCAGCCCGATATTGATGATGATGAGTTCCATCAGTCCGCGCGAATTCATCAGCGCGCCAATACCGAGCGCCGTGCGATTATCCTCGCCCGAAAGCCGGGCGGCAAGATAGCAGGCGCCGCCCTTGGCCATGATGGAGGCAATCAGGATGAGCAGGGCGATGCCCAGCAATGGAAGCGAATTGACCATGTTCATCTGGGTATTCAGCCCAGAATAAGTGAAAAACATGGGTAATAGCAGGACGACTGCGAGTGGCTCGACCTTGCGACGGATTTCGTCCGCGAACAGTCCACGCGGCATCACCGCGCCCAGGATGAAGCCCCCGAAAATGGCATGGATTCCAACCGCATCCATCAAAAATGCGGAAGTGCAGAATGCTGCGAGCGTGATGGCGAGTATGCCGGTGCTCATGGTCCCTTGGCGCGTGACCTGCGCGGCCAGCGGTGCGAACAGACGTGGCCCGAACGACAGGACGACCAGCCCCCAGGCAAGCCCGCCGCCGATCGCAATGATCGCTACCGATGGACCACCGCCAAAGGTCGCCAGGACCAGCGCCAATACGCACCACGAACAGGCATCGTCAAACGCCCCAGCCGTAAGCGACAGCGTCCCCAGCGCGCTGTCCGCCAGCCCCCGCTCGTTGATAATTCGCGCGAGCATCGGGAATGCGGTGAGCGCGATGCACGCGCCCATGAAAAGTGTCGCATTGAGGCGCGATATGCCGGGCGCGAACAATCCGGGCATTTCGAGCAGGAACGGCATGATGAGTGCGGCCACGACAAAAGGCGCAACGATGCCCGCCAGCGAGACACCCGCCGCGCTTTTGGCTTTGGCCTTGAAATGATCTATCCGCAGCGTCGTGCCGACCAGGAACATATACAGCCCGACACCCAGTTGCGCTCCAGCGTAAAGTATATTCCGCGTTTCCGGAGGAAAAATCGCGCGTTGCAGATCGGGCAGGAGCAGACCAAACAGCGATGGTCCAAGCAAGGCGCCCGCGATCATTTCGCCAACTACCTGCGGTTGACCAAGAAATTTACGGCCGAGCCATCCGACCAGGCGGCAGGCGACAAGTATGACCGCCAGTTGCAGGAAGAAGTGGATCGAAAAATCGCCCGGCGCATAACTGTGCGCCGTGGCGGTCTGCGCTGGACCATGCGGACCGAGCAATCCGCCAATGCCTGACCAAAAACTATCCATCCCCATATTCACCCCGAATTTTGATGCAATTCCCGATCATGAAGCGCCTACGCACATGCCCGACTCTTCTGGCCGATGCCGTTGGAATGGCCTTTGCCAGCCCGCGCGGCGTATCATATGGGCTTGGTCCCCGACCCGATGCCAGAACCATCGATCCGCACAACCGGGACGATGGCCGGGCTGGTGGTCATGTCAAGCTCCAGACAGGCCTGACCGTGGCTGTGTGCAATCTCGCCATGCCCAAGAAGTGTGGCGCGCGCGATCCGTCCGGCCCAGCGGGCCTTGCCCAGCGCGGCGATGCGCGCCTTCGCACGCGGCGGTTTCAAGAAGAAGATGTAGAGCGCGCCATCCTTCACCGTGAAGCGAACATCGCGGGTGTCGAACCCTTTGAATGCGCCTTCGTTCTGCATGCCGGCAGCCAATTGCGTTGGCCCTTCGCCATAGATGTGAAATGGGCGCGAACCGAAAATCGCAACCTCATTGACCGCCATCCAAGCGCCCAGATCGTCAAGGATATTCTCTGCTTCCGCGTCGATCGTGCCGTCACCGCGCTGCGGGACCGATAACAGCAGATTGCCATTCTTCGACACGACGTCGGCGAGGCGCTGGAGCACGGCTTCGGCCGACACATAGCTTTTGTCGGTGAACCGCGCGCGATTGTAAAACCAGTCGCCGATGCACGTGTCGGTCTGCCAGGGCTCTTCCCATAAATGGTCTGAAAAGCCGCGCTCGACATCCTGTACCATGGCACCGCGCGCATAGGGTTTGAGTTGCTTGGCGGTGAGCACGACATCGACCTTGCCATGCCATTGGATCGACCGGTTGTAATAATCCGCCGCCGCCGCCAGCCCGATGGGGCCAAAGGGCAGTTCATGATTGTCCATATAGCAGAAATCAGGGCGGTATTTCGCGATCAGGTCGATCTGGCGCAGCAACCATTGCCGGGCATAGTGTGCGTCGCCAGGCGGCGCGGTTTCGATCCATTGGCCGTTATGCGCCGCGTGCCATTGATCCATCGCCGACATGCTCTCGATGCCATCGGGCGCGACCATGTGGCGGCCGGTATAGAGCGTTTGTGGGTCAAGACCCTGCCACCACTTGCCCGCGCCGTCGGCCCTGCTGAGCCGGTACGCATCATAGCGTTCGCCCTTGCGCGGTCCTTCGGCATCATAGGCGTAAGCAGGCTGATACCAGTGCCAGGCATGGCTGGCATGGTTGGACACGCCAAAGCGCAGCCCGGCCGCCCGCGCGGCCTTTGCCCAGATACCCACGATATCGCGCTTTGGGCCGACCCGCATACTGTTCCAGGCATGGTGCCGACTGTCATAGCAATCCAGATTGTCATGGTGGCAGGCGAGAGAGACGAAATATTTTGCCCCGGCCTTCACGAACCGCTGCATCAGTGCTTGCGGATCCCAGCGCTCCGCGGTCCAGCGGTTCAGCACATCCATCATGCCGGTGTCGGCCGGGTGACCATAGGCCTCCAGATGCTGGCGATACATCGGGTGACCCTGCATATACAGGAACCGCCCGTACCAGTCGCCCTGTTCTGGTACGGCCTGCGCGCCCCAATGCGACCAGATGCCGAACTTGGCATCGCGGAACCAGTCGGGAGTCCTGTAATGTTCGACCAGCGATGGCCAGGTCGGCTGCACTGGTCCCGACATGATCCCGCCATTGCGTGCAAGGGCTGGCAGGACTGGCATCGCCGCCAGCCCCGCCAGGATACCGCGCCGATGCCAGTTGTCCTGCATCAGCGGCGCTTGCCGATGGTCACCGCTGCGCCGGTATAGGTTACTTCCGCATCAAAGGCATTGTCGTCGGTAACCGGCTTGCCCGGCACAACCCATTTGATGCGGATTGTGCGCGTTGCAGGCATGTCCTTCCAGCCCGCGCCGTGGCGTGCGCCGATGGTCAGCGTGCCTTTGCTATCGTCATAGGTCATCGGGATGCGGCTCGATGCCCCCATTTTATAGGCAAGGCTGCGACCGTCATCTTCGTAGAGCGAGAATTGGCCATTTGCCCCGGCATAGACTGCAATGGTCAGCGGTGCATCGCGGTGCTGATCGACCCATTGTGTAACCGGCCCCATCGGCACCACAGCGCCAGCGCGGACGAACAGGGGCATCCGTTCATAGGGCGCATCGACCTTGACCGAATCGCCCCCGCGATAGGCCTTGCCTGTCGAGAAGTCATACCATTGCGTATTGCCGGGGAAATAGACGCTGCGGCTGCGCGCCTTGTAATCGGTGACCGGCGCGACAAGGAAGGCGTCGCCGAACAGATATTGATCGTTGATCTTGCGGACCTTTGCATCGGTGGGGAAATCCATCACCATTCCGCGCATGATGCTGCCATCCTTCATATAGGTGTCGGCACCGATCGTGTAGATGTAAGGCATCAGGCGGTATCGCAGCTTGTCATACCAGACCATCGATTCGCGCATCGGCGAGCCTTCCGGGCTGATTTCGTAAATTTCGCGGTAGGGCGCCTCGCCATGGCTGCGGAAAAGCGGAGAGAATGCGCCGAACTGGAACCAGCGCAGGTTCAGTTCGCGCCATTCCTCCAGATCCGCAGCAGTCGGCGTCTTGGTGGAAAATCGATCTTCCAGCGCAAAGCCGCCAATATCATGGGTCCAGTTGGGGATGCCCGACAGCGATGCATTGACACCCGCCGAGATCTGCGCCCGCAGATCGTACCAGCGGCTGGCCACATCACCCGACCAGATCGCGGCACCATAGCGTTGCAACCCGCCAAAGCCCGACCGGGTCAGCAGAAAGGGGCGCACGTCGGGCTTATAGGCAGTCCAGCCATCATAGAAGGCACGCGCATTCATCAACGGATAGCTGTTGAAGAATTCGGCCGCCGGACCCATCGCGGTCGGTCCCATGGTGTCGATCCGTTCAGCGATCGACAGATTGGAATGCATGTCCGGTTCACTGGCATCGGCCCACCAGGCATCAACCCCGAACCTGGCCAGCCGCTGTTCAATCTGTTTCCAGAAAATGCTGCGGCCTTCGGGGGCGTAGGGGTCATAGAAGGTGCTTTGATAGCCGATGCCGACCCAGTCCTTGTTCCCCTGTTTGATGTTGCCCTGATAGACTAACCCTTTGGCGGCCAGTTCCTTGTAAGTGTCGGTGGTCGGATAGAATTTCGGCCAGACCGAGATCATGAAATTGGCGTGATTGTCATGAACCTGATCAATCAACCCCTTGGGATCGGGGAAGCGGGTCGGGTCGAAGCGGTGGCCGCCCCAGTCATCATCGCGCCAATAGCGCCAGTCGAGCACGATATTGTCTAGCGGAATGGCCAGTTCGCGATATTTGGCAACGACATCGGTGATTTCCTTCGACGTGTCGTAACGCTGACGCGATTGCCAGAAGCCATAGGCCCATTTGGGCATCATCTCCGCCTTGCCGGTCAGTTGGCGGTACCCCGCGATGACGTTGTCCATGGTGCTGCCGGGGACGAACCAATAATCCTTCGCTTGCGCCACATCACTGGTCATCCAGACCGAATGCCGGTCGGGCGCGGGTAGGGGATCATTGTGCAGCAACGCTATATAGCCCGCATTGGGTTCCCATTCGACACGGATCGCGGCAGGCTTGCCCTTGACCAGCGGTACTTCAAAATTGGCAAACCAGGGGTTCCAGTTCTGCCGCCAGCGATCCAGCATCAGTTTACCGTCGACATAGACCTTGTAATAGCTTGAACCGTAGAGCTGGAACTTGTGGACGCCGGTGGCGTCGGGCATCACGTCGCCGCTCCAGATCACCGTCTGTTTCTGCACGGCATTGCCTGCCGTATTTTGGCCGCCTGTCGCAGCGACGGTTTTGGCCTTGGCGGCTTCGGGCCATTTCGACTGATCGTTCAAAAACTGATAATCAATCGTCGCTTCCTGTTGTGTCACAACGGGTTTGCCATCCAGAAAATACTCAGCTTTCCAGCCGGGCTTGCCATCGCTGGTGACGGACATATCTTCGCCCACCAATGCGTAGGGTTTGGGATTGCCGAAACGGCTGATCCCGTCATTGTCCCACAACAGGCCATAGCCCTTCGTCGAGACGACAAATGGAACGGCGATGTCCATATTGTGCTGGGCAAGTTCGACATCCTCGCCATTATAGTCCATCTGGCTGTTCTGGTGCTGGCCAAGACCATAGACACCTTCGTCAGTGCCGCGATTGAACTGCTGTGATATGCTGACGTAGTGCTTGCCATCCACCGTCGTCGGACGGAATTGCGGCGCACCGCTTTCACCCAGCAGAACATGCCCGTCCGGGTCGAGAAATGTCACCTGTCCTGTGGAAAGATCGACATCAGCGGTTGCCTTTTGCGCCTTTACGACGACATGACCCTTGGCTTCCACTACAGTGAATGCGCCCGTTGCCGGTGGATTGGGCACCATGAGACTGGGCGCACGGGCAGCGATTTTCTGTCCCTTTGGCAGCGCCACGACATGGACGATACCCGTCCCATGCACAGACAATTCGACGCTGGCCGATGGGCCGGTGGCGGGCGTGACGAGCACGCCGGTCGCGGTCTGGCGATAGCTTTGTGCCTGCGCCACCCCGGTCGCACTACCCAGCATCAACGCCGTGAGGATTAACTTCTTCATCGTCCTTCTCCCTGAATCGTCATTGGCAGCACCGCTCAGCGGTAGCGCCCCATAGTGATCTTCAATATTTGCGGCTTATCGAGCAGGTTGATGCCGTAATCGGTCTGATCGCCGTTCCACACGCGCGTCATCACCCATTTACCGTCCCGAAACGCGCCTTCCTCGACACGCAGCACCATGCTGTTGGGGGTTCCGTCAGCGCTTGCGACAGTCAGCCGTACATGATCGCCGACGACCAGAAATTCGTCCGCAGATAGTTGCGCCACCGCAACGCCGCCGATCAAATCCTTGCTCCATGGGGCGGGTTCCGACTTGAGCCACGTCCAGGCTTTCATCCCGAATTGCCATTCGCCCCAGGAGGCCGAAATCGTCCAACCGCCCATATTGGTCGAGACCGGCGCGCCATCATCGGGCCTGGCTGCGCCCCAGGTCGGCCGCTCAAATGCGATGCGCGCCCAATCGCGCATGATTGACCCGACCGCCTGATAGGGCAGGGCGAGCGGATCTAGCGTGGCGGCGTCCAGATCTTTTGCGCCCAGCGGATAGTTGAAATAGCCGCTCGCATCGAGGCCGAACGGCGCATATCCAATCGCGCCGCGCCCCAGAGCCGCGTAGAAATAGCGATGAAATTCCCGCGCATTGCCGATTTCCGGCACCATGAGCGCATTGTCGGCACGCGCATATTTATCGAGATATTGCACAACATTGGCACTTGCCCGGTCGTAAATATCAGGCGCGGCAAAATCGATATGCGGTGCCGCCGCCTTCCATATGTCGAGGACATCCTGTTGCGGCCCGCCGCTCGCCACGCCATCCGGGTCAGGCACGTTTGAAGGCCCGGCAAGCGCGGCGTTGACATACATGGGCAAGGGTTTGACGGCCTTGCCTGCCGCCGCGATCGCATCGACATAGGCGGCGACGTACCAGCTATTGAAGGCACGATCCGCCTGCGCGCCAAATGCCTGGCTCCAGGTGCCGGACTTGCCCGTCGCTTTGGCCAGTGCCGCAGGGATCGGCTTTGCAAACAGTGCATCGCCGGTCGGCCCATAATCGCGCGGGTTACGGTAGCTGCCCGTCTCGTTCTGGGGCTGCACCAGGATTACGGTATTTTGTGCATCATGATCACGCAGATATTCCATGACCTTGACGAACGCCCGCATGTCGGCGGCGAGCGTTGCGGTGCCGTGCGCACTGAGCACGCCATGATCTTTGCCGTCCCGCGTCTTCATGCGGGGGAAGCGGCGACTGTCCAGCTTTACCCAATCGGGGGTATAGGCGTAGGACGTATTCTTCCACGTGCCGAACCACAAAAGCACGACGCGCTTGTCATGGGCACGCGCCTGATCCAGCAAGGTTTGCAGAAAAGACAGGTCGAACTGGCCTTCAACCGGTTCAACCTGTTGCCAGGCGATTGGCACTTCGACCGTATTGGCATGAACCCGATCCAGCACATCCCAGGCGGATTTCAGCGCCTCTGGATAGTTGCTCGAATTATTGACCTGCCCCCCTAATATCGTGAAGGGTGTACCGTCGACTATCAGCGCATGACGACCATTTTTGCTGACCAGTTTGGGAATCGGCGTGACCTGCTGGGCGATTGCCGGAACGGGTAGCGTGATGAGCAACAGCGTCGCCAGAAATTTCATTTTGTCTCTCCCGCAGGGTCGCCATAGAATAGTCCGCGCCCGTCAGTGCCTAGATAGACGCGGCCCGCATGGCGCGGATCGCCCGAAATGACGCGATAACGCCCGCCCCAGCGATGTGCGTCATCGTCGATCCGCGTCCAGCTCTTATGGTCGGTCGAGCGCCACACGCCGCGTTGCTCCCCCAGCGTCCCAACCGCAAAAATCGTCGCGTCTTTCCCTGCCATCGGCAGGCCCAACCCGAAAAGTTCGACCTTCAACATGCCGCTCGCCATGACGAAGCTCTGTCCACCATCGATGCTGTGATACAGTTGTTCACCCACCTGAAACCACAAGTCACCGGTGCCAAAAGGTGATGCGACAAGACGATATTGTTGTTCGCGGCCATGGACTTTGCCGAGCGATAGTCGCGCAGGTAGGCCAAGGCCCGCGACCGGTACGAAGGTTCGTGCCGCATCGTTCGACACGAGCAGCCGATCATGATCAAAATCGACCGAATAAAAGCGCCGCGCATCAACCTTGTCCGCTACCGGGCGGGCATTCAGCCCCAGTCCCTGCACCAGATCCCATGACTTACCCCGGTCGCGCGTGACCAGCGGCATAGGCGTGGCAACGACGAACGTGCTGCCATCGGCCGACACGATCACCGCCGCTTCGCCCGCAAGGTCATAGCGTTTGCCCGGTTCGCCGTCAGCCAGGCGTATCGGCGGAACCCGAAGCGGTTTCCAGCTTTTGCCGCCATCCTGGGACCAGCCAAGGGTCGCATCGCGCGGGCGTTCGGCATAGAGGCTGCCGCTGCGCACGACGACATGTGGTGTGCGTCCGGCATAATCGAGATTGTTGGTGTTCGAGAGATAGGGGTTGGTGAAGGTCGGCTTCGGCGACGCATTCAGATCTTCATGGACGAAACCGGCAATGTCACCAAAGCCCGAAATCAGATGTGCGCCGCCGGTCGGGGAAGTCAGCGTAATGATCGCAGTCTGTTCGATCCCTTTCACCCATGGCTTCCACAGGATTTCGCCCCCGGGCTTGGCCGAGTCCGCCGCATAGACGGTTGCGCCTGTCGTATAGACCATGCGTCCGGCGTCGAACGGATCGATCGCCAGTCCCGAAATCCAGTGTCCGAAATCCGCGCCCTTGCCTTCATGCAGCAGATAAGGCGTTGCAGAGACGTTGCGCCTGCTGCGGGTGCCCAGATCATTCCAGCGCGCTCCGCCGTCGCGCGATAGCCAGACGGTATCACCGGGCTGCCAGCGGTCGATGGTCGATACCGCCACTATCCCGGCCCGCGACACTGCAAGACCCATGAAGCCGCCCATGCCATAGTCGCGCGGCGTGATGTCGCGCGCGCTCCCATCCGGTGCGAAGCGCCACACCGCGCCGGTCGTTGCGTCACTTGGACCTATGCCGTCCGAATATGTCACATATAATGTGCCGTCTGCGCCCACCGCCCCCTTTGTGGCAAGCAAATCGGGGGTCGGCCCTTTGACCGCCAGCCAGTTTTTGCCGCCATCATCGGATCGGAACAGATGGTCCGCGCCCGGATCCGCGATCCCGGCCCAGATGCGCCCGGTGCGCGAATCGATCGCGATGAACGATATGCCGCCATGCGCTTGCCCCGCAGCGGGTGCCCCAAGCCCGGCAATCGGGAAGGTCGTGACCTTGGCCCAGTGCGCGCCCGAATCATCGCTCCGCCACAAGCCGTCATGGCGCGATCCAAAAAAACAGCGTTGAACGATTATGGGGATCAATCGCCAGCCGTTCGCCCATGCCGCGACCCGGCTCGTTGCCCCCCATCGCGAACGGTACTGGCGTCGTCGTCCATGTCCTGCCGCGATCGATGGACCGCAAAATGGCGGCGGGCAGACGCGCGGCCATACCCACCGCAAGATAGACGATGTTGGCGTCGCGCGGATCGACGGCGATACTTTCGACGCCCATGTAGCTGCTTATCGCCATGCCGTCTTGAAGCGGAATCCAGCGCGCGGCCTTGACATCCCAGCGATAGGCACC
Organism: Sphingobium indicum BiD32; assembly: GCF_000382885.1. Lineage (GTDB taxonomy): Bacteria > Pseudomonadota > Alphaproteobacteria > Sphingomonadales > Sphingomonadaceae > Sphingobium > Sphingobium japonicum_C. The sequence goes on along the minus strand of NZ_CAVK010000014.1, from coordinate 32,782 downwards.
GCCCATATCGGTACGCAGATAGGCCAGGCCTGGTTCGGAGGGGCTGAAGATGATGTTGGGTGCATAACCGCCCGCGCCTACAGTCACATTGGTCCAGCGATAGGGCGCAGCACGGTCGGCAGCCGCGATTGCGGGAACGCTCCCAGCCGTGCAAAGGACTGACACGGTCGCCAAGCTTGCACCCCACCTCATCCGTTTGCACCCTCCCCAATTTGATAATGTCTTAGATGTTTGATCGCATCTCTTGACGCCCCTTATGGCATATACGATACCGCTACCACAATGGAGGGAATGACGTGTCGATAGAAGAATTGCGGCTGGACCAAACCATGCCGTGTGATTGGCGGAGTGGACGATTTTTGGGAAGGATCGATCCGGGCTGCGGACCGGTGCCTATCATGGTGCGTGACGGGATGGCCTATGACATGTCGCATGTCGCACCCACCGTTTCTGCGCTGATCGCTACGCGGGCGTTTGTCGGCGGCACGCTGATCGGGGACGCCGCGTCGATTGATCCTGCTCAGCTTCTCTCCCCCATCGACCTGCAATGCGTCAAGGCAGCGGGTGTAACCTTTGCCGTGTCCGCGCTGGAGCGGGTGATCGAAGAACAAGCGCGCGGGGATCACACCGCCGCCGCTGCCGTGCGCGAACGGCTGGAAGCAGCGCTTGGCGGCAGCATCGGATCGGTCGTGCCGGGATCGCCCGAAGCCGCAGCATTGAAGGCCGCTCTGATCGAAAGTGGCATGTGGTCGCAATATCTGGAAGTCGCGATCGGGCCGGATGCGGAAATTTTCACCAAGTCGTCGGTGTTGTCCACGGTTGGGCTGAATGCCCCAATCGGCGTGCGGTCGGATTCTACCTGGAACAATCCAGAGCCGGAAATTGTACTCGTGGCCGATTCGCAAGGGCAGGCGGTTGGCGCGACGCTCGGCAATGATGTCAATCTGCGTGATTTTGAGGGGCGTTCCGCTCTGTTGCTCGGCAAGGCGAAGGACAATAACGCCAGTTGCTCACTCGGCCCGTTGATCCGCCTGTTCGACGGTGATTTCACGATGGACGATGTGCGCAATGCGGATGTGGCCCTGACGATCCGGGGCGCCGATGGCTATCTGCTGGAAGGCGCAAGCACGATGCGCGAAATCAGCCGCGATCCCGAAAATCTTCTGGCGCAGGCGATGAGCGAACATCAATATCCCGATGGTTTTGTGCTGTTCTGCGGTACATTATTCGCGCCGACGCAAGACCGCGACGATGTCGGTCGGGGATTCACCCATAAGCCAGGCGACGTGGTGACGATTTCCAGCGCGCGCCTTGGCACATTGATCAACACCGTCACCACGTCACGCGACGCCCCGCCATGGGGCTTTGGCATTGGCGATTTGATGCGCAATCTGGCGGCCCGCGGGCTGCTGGCAGCATGACACCGACAGGAACCAATATGTTACAGCAGACAAGCACGAACCCGACCCGTGCGATTTACGGCAGCCTACAGGACAAGAGCGTAATCATCACCGGTGGTGCGTCCGGCATCGGCGCCGGGCTGGTCGAGGCGTTTGTCGCACAGGGTGCCAGGGTCGGTTTTGTCGATATTGCGGAAGACGAGGGCGCGGCGCTGGCCAATCAGTTGACCAGCACCGCGCGCCACGCGCCCGTGTACCGTTATTGCGACCTGACCGATCTTGACCAGCTTGGCGCAACGATGGCGGCGCTGGAAAGCGCGCTGGGCGGCGTCGACATCCTTGTCAACAACGCCGCCAATGACGATCGGCACACGATCGATGATGTCACGCCTGCGGTGTGGGAAGATCGACTGAACGTCAATTTGCGCCACCAGTTTTTTACCGCCAAGGCGGTGATCCCGGCGATGAAGCGTGCAGGCGGAGGCGCTATCGTCAATTTCGGGTCTATCAGCTGGCATCTCGCGCTGCCCGACCTGATCCTGTATCAGACATCGAAGGCCGCCATTGAAGGGATGACCCGCGCGCTCGCCCGCGATCTTGGCCGGAGCAACATTCGTGTGAACACGATTGTGCCGGGCAATGTTCAAACGCCACGACAGGAACGCTGGTACACGCCAGAGGGTGAGGCTGAAATCGTCGCTGCCCAATGCCTTGATGGTCGCATCCAGCCTGCCGATGTCGCCGCGCTGGCGCTGTTTTTGGCGTCTGACGACGCGCGCATGTGTACCGGACACGACTATTTCGTTGATGCCGGTTGGCGCTGATGCAGGTGACCACTGGTCGCTACCCGGCATCCCCGTCACCCAGGCCAACAACTGAGCGTCCGCCAGAGGCGTGAAGATAAAGAGAGGAATTTTTCATGGAGCCGGGGCAGGTCAACAAGGCGCTCATTACGCTGGTCGTCGCCGTTGCGACGATTGGCGGGTTTATGTTCGGGTATGATTCGGGCGTTATCAACGGCACTCAAAAGGGGTTGGAAGCCGCATTCGATCTGGGCCGCCTGGGTATCGGCATCAATGTCGGCGCGATTCTTGTCGGGTCATCGATCGGCGCCTTTGCAGCCGGGCGATTGTCTGACCTGATCGGACGACGCAACACGATGATGATTGCCGCTGCGCTATTCGTCATTTCCGCGTTGCTGGCAGGTGCTGCGGCATCGTCGGCGATTTTCATCTTTGCACGGATCATCGGCGGGTTCGGTGTCGGCGCAGCCAGCGTCACATCGCCAGTCTATATTTCGGAGGTCACCCCGGCAAATATTCGTGGTCGCATGTCCAGCATCCAGCAGGTGATGATCATTTCAGGCCTTACCGGCGCATTCGTCGCGAACTTTGCGCTGGCGCGTTATGCGGGCGGATCGACGGCGATTTTGTGGGCCGGTTATGAAGCATGGCGCTGGATGTTCTGGTTACAGGTCGTTCCGGCCGCAATCTATTTTGTGGCGCTTTTCTTCATACCCGAAAGCCCGCGCTATTTGGTCGTGAAAGGCCGAGACGATGAAGCGCAAAGCGTCCTGACCCGCCTGTTCGGTGCGGCTGAAGCCAAACGCAAGGTCAGCGAAATTCGCGACAGCCTTTCCGCCGACCACCACCGCCCCACATTGTCTGACCTGGTCGACAAGAACACCAAAAAAATCCGCCCTATCCTGTGGATCGGCATCGGCCTCGCTGTGTTCCAGCAACTGGTCGGCATCAACGTCGTATTCTATTACGGCGCGACCTTGTGGGAAGCGGTCGGCTTTACCGAGGATTATGCGCTTCAGACCAACATCCTGTCGGGCGTGCTGTCGATCGGTGCCTGCCTTCTGGCCATTGCGCTGATCGACAAGATCGGACGCAAGCCGCTGCTGCTGATCGGATCGGCCGGTATGGCGGTGACGCTGGCGGTGGTCGCATGGGCATTTTCGACCGCCGTCAGCGATGCCGGCGGCGCAGTATCGCTGCCGGGCCATTCGGGCGTGATCGCGCTCGTTGCAGCAAATTTGTACGTGATCTTCTTCAACGTGAGTTGGGGTCCGGTCATGTGGGTTATGCTGGGTGAAATGTTCCCGACGCAGATTCGCGGATCGGCACTGGCCGTTGCGGGATTTGCCCAGTGGATCGCCAACGCGGTGATTTCAGTCAGCTTCCCCAGCCTTGTTGTATCGCCCGGCCTTTCGCTGACCTATGTCGGCTATGCCATGGCGGCGGCGGTGTCCTTCTTCTTCGTCAAGACGATGGTGCAGGAGACTCGCGGGCGCGAATTGGAGGCGATGGAAGGATGAGATTTGCCGTCGGGGGCTGTGTTGTCGCCAGATGAATTGGCCGGATTGTTAAATGCGCACCGGCGGACGTTGACGGGGTGCGGCATCGGACTGACGACGGATCAGCGTATAATCGAGCGTCATATGCCGTATCACTGCTTCGCCGCGTTTGCCGCGTAACATGCCGACAAGCATTTCCACGGCAGCGCGAGACATATCGGCGATCGGCTGGTGAATCGTCGTCAGTTCAGGCCAGATCGTCGTCGCAAGCGCGCTGTCGTCGAATCCGCATACGGTGAGGTCGCCCGGCACGTCGAGCCCGCGACGATGGGCGACCGCGACGGTTGCCGCCGCCATATCGTCATTGCTGGCGAAAATCGCGGATGGCGGATTTTCAAGCTCAAGCAGTTCGTCCGCTGCGTCCAGGCCCGACCGATATGTGAACAGGCCATCCGCAACCAGTTGTTCATCAAATGCGCGGCCAGCTTCCGCCAGTGCCGCGCGATAGCCTTCCAGCCGTCGGCCGCTCGCGGTCAGATTGGGGTTGCCCGCGATAAATCCGATCCGCACATGGCCCAGGCCGATCAAATGACGCACCATCGCCTGCGCCGCGCCCCGGTCATCTATCGAAATTGCAGCGCATTGGGGCGGTGGACAGCCAGTAGCGACGACTACGGTCGGCACAGAGGCGCCAATCAGAATGTCGAGGACAGCGCGCGAATCGCACAAGGGCGGTGGCAGGATGACGCCGTCTATTCCGCTGCTGATCATCCGTTCGACCACCTCGCGCTCATGATCGCCCAGTTCGCATTTTTCGACCACCAATTGGACGTCGGACCGCCCGGCCTGGTCGAGACTGCCGACGAGAAATTCGCTGAGATAGGCGGCGGACGGGTTGGAATATAGCAGTCCCAACCGCAGTTGCGATGCACCCGCAAGGCTGCGCGCCGCGCGGTTGGGTGCAAAGTTGAGCTGATCGATCGCCGCCTTAACCGCATCGCGTGTCGAGTTGCGGACGTTGCGTTCTGCATTGATGACGCGCGAGACGGTCATTGGCGACACACCAGCGAGTCGCGCGACGTCGGAAATCGTCGGCGCACCGGTCTGTCGTGATGTGCCCTCACGAGGCTTCCGTGTCGATCCTGTCATGCCGCACCTGTAGCAGGAGACCGCGCCAAGAAAAGCGATCTGCGACAATCTTCCATGAAATTAATGATAGCGATACCAAAAATGTCGCTTTAAGAAGCAGATCATAAAATGAGGAGGGAACGCTATGACACGTCTGGCACCATGGACTCTGGTCATGTTGATGGGCATGACCGGAGCAGTAGCCACCGCGCAGGTTGCGCATCCCGATCAATGGCCGAAAGCAAAAAGCCGCGGCCTGGTCGATTCGTCGACCGAGGCCAGGATTACCGCGCTCATGAAGCGCATGAGCCTTGAAGAAAAAGTCGGCCAGATGATCCAGGCGGACATTGGCGCGATTACGCCAGCGGATCTGCGGCGTTACCCACTCGGTTCGATCCTGGCGGGCGGTAGTTCCCCACCGATTGGCAGCCCGGATCGTTCGCCAGCCGCGCCATGGATCGCCACCAGCCGCGCATTCAACGCGGTGGCCCTGGAGCAGCGCCCCGGCCATGTCGCGATTCCACTGATGTTCGGTGTCGATGCGGTGCATGGCAATAATAATGTGATCGGTGCGACGATCTTCCCGCATAACAGCGCGCTCGGTGCGATGCGCGATCCGGCGCTGATCCGTCGCATCGGCGAAGTGACCGCACGCGAAACCTCAGCTGCCGGGATCGACTGGGCATTCGGTCCCACACTGGCCGTGCCGCAGGATGACCGGTGGGGTCGCACTTATGAGGGTTATTCGGAGGATCCGGCGGTCGTTGCGTCCTATGCCGCCGCGATGATCGAAGGATTGCAGGGGAAGCCCGGCGCATTTGGCATCCAACGCGGGCAGGTCGCGGCATCACCCAAGCATTTCCTTGGCGATGGCGGCACGACGGACGGAATCGATCAGGGCGATACGGCAGTCGATGAAGCGACCCTTATCAAGGTACACGCTGTCGGCTACCCGCCCGCGATCGACGCCGGTGCGATGACGGTCATGGCCAGCTTTTCCAGTTGGAACGATGCCAAGATGCATGGCAACAAGACGCTGTTGACCGATGTGTTGAAAGGCAGGATGGGCTTTGACGGCTTCATCGTTGGCGACTGGAACGGTCACGGGCAAATTCCCGGCTGCACCAATATAGATTGCCCCGCGACCTTCAACGCAGGGCTGGATATGGCGATGGCACCCGATAGCTGGAAGGGTCTGTTTGACTCGACCCTCGCCGCCGCCAGGGCTGGTACGATATCGGCGTCGCGGATCGACGATGCGGTGCGTCGCATCCTGCGCGTGAAGATGAAGCTGGGACTGTTCGACGCCGGGCGTCCGTGGGAAGCGAAAAGTGACACGATCGGGTCGCCAGCCCATCGTGCGGTCGCGCGTGAGGCGGTGGCCAAGAGCCTCGTCCTGCTGAAGAATAACGGTGTCCTGCCGATAAAGGCCAGCGCGAACATTCTCGTCGCGGGTGATGCGGCAGATGACATTGGACGCCAGTCGGCAGGCTGGACCCTGTCATGGCAGGGCGATGGCAACACCAATGCCGATTTCCCCGGCGCAACATCTATATATGCCGGAATTGCCGCCGCAGCCAAGGCTGGCGGAGGCACCGCCACATTGTCGCCCGATGGCCGCTTTTCCACCCGGCCCGATGTCGCAATCGTGGTCTTTGGCGAAACGCCCTATGCCGAAATGCGCGGCGATGTGCGCACCCTGGAGTTTGAGGCAGGCGACAAACAGGCGCTTGCCCTGTTGAAAACGCTGAAGGCGGCGGGCGTGCGGACGGTTTCGGTGTTCCTGTCGGGGCGGCCTTTGTGGGTCAACCCGGAACTCAACCAGTCGGATGCGTTTGTCGCCGCATGGTTCCCAGGGTCCGAAGGCGCAGGAGTTGCCGATGTTTTGATCGGCGATAGCGATGGCAAGCCCCGCGCTGATTTTACCGGCAAGCTGGCCTATAGCTGGCCCAAGACGGCGGGCCAGTTCGTGTTGAACAAGGGCATGGCAGGATATGATCCGCTGTTCGCATTTGGCTATGGCCTGAACTATGCAAAGGGCGCGACCGTGCCTGTGCTGAGCGAAGTAGCCGGGGTCGATGCAAGCCTGGCCAATACCAGCCTGTTCTTCGCGCGCGGCAAGGTTCCGGCCCCATTCACGTTGACGGTCGATGGCGGGGCAGCGTCGCCGAAGTACGCGCCGACCCGGAAGTCGCCGCTGTCTATCTGGGCCATACAGCATGAGCGCGCTGCTGGAAATTGGCGGCCTGTCGAGCGCCTATGGCCAGAGCCAGGTCTTGTGGGACGTCGACCTGACGCTGGCGCGGGGGCAGGTGATGGCGCTGATCGGCCGCAACGGCGTGGGCAAGACGACATTGCTGCACACCATCATGGGGACGCGGCCAGTGACCGGCGGGACGATCCGCTTCGACGGGCAGGATATTACGGCGCTGCCCGCGCATAAACGGTCGCGGGCTGGCATCGGCTTCGTGCCGCAGGGGCGGCATGTGTTCCCGCAGCTGACCGTCATGGAAAATCTGGAGACCGGCCTGTCGGCATTGACGGGGCGGGGCAAGGGTAGCGCCAAGGTGCCGCCGCATATTTTCGACCTGTTCCCCAAACTCTATGACATCCGCACCCGCGCGGCTGGGTTCCTGTCAGGGGGTGAGCAGCAGCAACTCGCTATCGGTCGCGCGCTGGCGGGTGAACCCGGCCTGCTGCTGCTGGACGAACCGACCGAGGGCATCCAGCCCAATGTCGTGCAGCAGATCGAGGCCGCGCTGGTCCATGTCCGCGACCAGCTGGGCATGACGGTGCTGGTCGTCGAGCAATATCTGGATTTCGTCTGGCGCTTTGCCGATCGCTATTGCGCGATGCAGAATGGGCGGATCATCCGGCAGGGCGCGATTGCCGGGGAAAGCGCGAAGGATGTCGCGCATCTGGTTCAGATTTAGGGCGCTATCAACCCCTCCAATTGGCGCAGCATGTCCGCGCTGACCGGGATGCCGTCACGCAGCGCCCTGGCCCGCGCGGCAAGGCGACGGTCGCCGGGCATACGCTCCTGTCCGGCATCGTGCAGCGCGGTGACAAGTTGTTCGACCCGGTTGGCAAAACCCGCCGCCGATCCGCCACGCGTCGGGTCGATCAGGATCAGGCACTGGCCGGTACTGGGCGTCTGCGCGCCGGGATGGGCGGACCAGTCGACCTCATGCGAGAATAGCCCGCCGGTCAGGGCCGCGGCCATGATCTCGATCATCAGCGCAATGGCCGCGCCCTTGTGACCGCCAAAGGGCAAGAGCGCGCCGCCGTCCAGCACGGCGCGGGGATCGCGCGTGGCCTGCCCTGATGCATCGACCCCAGCATCGGGTGGCAGGAGATGGCCATCGCGCGCGGCGATCTGCACGTCGCCATGGGCCAGCACGCTGACCGCCTGATCGAACACGATAATGCGCCCATCCGCGCGCGGGGCGGCGAAAGCCAGCGGGTTGGTGCCATAGACCGGGTGCCGTGCGCCGGGCGGGGCGACATAGGCCATGCTGTTGACCATGGCGATGGCGACGAGTCCCTGCTGCGCGAATGGTTCGACATCGGGCCAGAGCGCGGCGAAATGATGCGAATGCCGGATGGCGATGACGCAGGCACCGGTCGCGCGCGCCTTTTCGATCGCCAATGGCGCGGCGGCGGCCAACGCAGGCTGGGCAAAGCCATTGGCGGCGTCGACCCGCAGGAAGGATGCTCCGCCTTCTTCCATCCGGGGTTGGACCCGCCCATCGACCCAGCCACTGCGCAGGGTTGCAACATAGCCCGCCATGCGGAACAGGCCGTGGCTCATGGCGCCGTCTCGTTCAGCGCTGGCGCAATTGCGCGCCAATATGTCGGCGACAGTCGCCGATGTGCCATTGCTCTGGAAGATACGGCGAAGCAGCGCGACCAGCGCGTCGAAATCCATATGGGTCATGGCGCACCCTTTCCTGCTTTGCGCCACGGCGCAACGCTTCGTGCGCGCGAAGCCATACGTTCTTTGCCCCATTGTCGCGCTTTCGCCGCCGTCCAGACTGAACGCCATGCCCGAAGAACCGATCGACCTTGACGACCTGCGCCGCCTCTATGCCGGTGGTGGTGGGGCCGATATTCATGACCCGCATTTTCGCGAGGTTGCGGGGCTTCAGTTCAAGAGCGGGGACAAAAGGCGCTGGCCCTTTGCCGAGCCTTCGACGCTGCTCGACGCGCCCTATATGGCGGGCGGGCTGACGGCGGAGACGCTTGACAGGCTGGACGTGGCGCTGATCGGCGTGCCGATGGACCTGGGCGTCACCAACCGGCCCGGCGCACGCTACGGCCCGCGCGCCGTCCGCGCGATCGACCGGATCGGGCCTTATGAACATGCGCTGCGGGTCGCGCCGATGAACCATCTGACGGTCGCAGATGTCGGCGATGTGGCGATGCAGAGCCGCTATGATCTGGCGCTGTGCCATGCCGATATCGAAGCCTGCTATGCGATGATCGGCGCGACCAAAGCGATCCCGCTGTCTGTGGGTGGCGATCATAGCATCACCGGGTCGATCATGAAGGGGCTCGCCGCCACACGCGGCCCGATGGGCATGGTGCATTTCGACGCCCATTGCGACACGGGCGGCATTTACGAAGGCTCCAAATTCCACCATGGCGCGCCGTTCCGTGAAGCGGTGCTGGCCGGGGTGCTGGACCCCAAACGCTCGATCCAGATCGGCATCCGGGGTGGCGCTGAATATCTGTGGGAATTTTCCTATGCCAGCGGCATGACCGTGATCCATGCCGAGGATGTCGCGACCATGGGCATGGGCGCGGTCGTCGCCAAGGCGCTGGAGGTGGTAGGCGACGGGCCGACCTATGTAACCTTCGATGTCGATGGTCTCGATCCGGTCTATGCGCCCGGCACCGGCACGCCGGAAGTGGGCGGGCTGTCCACACGGGAGGCGTTGCAACTGCTGCGCGGACTGGCCGGGATCGACATTATCGGCGGTGACGTGGTGGAGGTAGCGCCCGAATATGATCCAGGCACGGTGACGGCGCAGGCTGCCGCGCAGATGCTGTTCCAACTCCTCTGTCTGGTGCATCTGCGGCGATGAGCGACATATCCGCTCCGCCCGAACCGGCGCTGCGGCGCGGCGTTACCGGTCCCGGCTTCTTTGCGCTCGCCTTCGGCACCATTGTCGGATCGGCCTGGATGGTGCTGATGGGCGAGTGGGTGACTCCAGCAGGTCCGGGCGGCGCGGTGCTGGCCTTTCTGGGCATGACGCTGCTGATGGTGCCGGTCGCTGCCGCCTATGCCGAGTTGGTCGCGCGCGTGCCGCGCGCCGGGGCGGAGTTTGTCTTTGTCGAAAAGGCGTTCGGTCCATGGCCGGGCTTTGTCACCGGCTGGTTCCTGACCCTCTATTTCGTCGGCATTTGCGCCTTTGAAGGGCTGGCCCTGTCCTGGTTCCTCGAAAATCTGGTGTCGGCAATGGCCGGGTGGCCGCCGCTCTACAGCTTTTTGGGCAAGTCGATTACGGCGTTGGACTTGGGTATCGGGCTGACGGGCGCAGTCGTGATGACCCTGCTCAACGCGGCGGGGGCCAAGGTCGCGGTGGGCTTTCAGAAACTGGTGACCTTCGCCTTTCTGGCGGCCTCCGCGCTGCTGGTGCTGATTGGCTTCGCGCAGGGTGATCCCGCCAACTGGCAGCCTTTGTTCACGCCTGCTCATGGCGGCAGTTTTGCGGGCGGCATGTTCGTGATGCTGGGCGTTGCGGGCATGTGGCTGTCGGGTTTCCAGACGGCGGCGTCGGCCGTCGAGGAACGCGCGCCCGGCACCAGTTTTTACACCGTGGCCAAAGCCATGATGCTGGCGGTGGTGGTCGCGGCGATCTTCTATAGCCTCATCATCATCGCGTCCGCCGCGCTCATCCCGTGGCGCGATCTGACGTCGGGCGCGCTGCCCGTCGCGGCGGCGTTCGATCAAGCGCTGGCCGGCGGCATCGCGACCAAGGGCATATTGCTGGTCGCGATGGCGTCGCTGCTCAAAACCTGGAACGCGATGCACCTGTCTGCGACGCGGGTAATCTTGGCGCAGGCGCGGGCGGGCTTCCTGCCTGCGGGGCTTGCCCATGTCGATGCGAAGAGCGGTGCCCCCCGGCGCGCGGCGTTGCTGGTTGGCGGCTGGACCTGCCTTGGCGTGCTGGCGGGGCGCGGCGCGATCAGCCCGATCATCGCGATGGGGACGATCTGCACCACGGCCATCGCGGCGGTCGCATTGTTCGCGCTGATGCGGCTGCGCACGGTCGATAAGAGCGAGGGCCGTCCCGCCTTCATTCTGCCGGGTGGACAGGCGCTGCTCATGCCGGTGGCGATCGGCGCAACGATCGTGGCAAGTGCGGCGGTCGTCGCGCCCTTTGGCATGGCGGCGGGCATGCCGCTGGAAATCTGGCTGATGCTGGGCTGGCTGGCGTTGGGCATCGCATTGGTGGTCGGGCAACGGCTCTGGAGCCAGCCACCGGCACAGCTTCAGGTGGGATAGGCTGCGATCACCGGGCCCAATGCCCGTTCCAGCGGGCCGAGCCATGGCGCAAAATGACGCCAATGATCGACGCCATCGGTGAAGATCGGTTGACGCACCTGTTCGGAACTGGCGGTGCGCACCGCGCGCTCGGTCCGCCAGAAGGCAAGGCAGGCATCCTCGAACGGCAGGCCGAGATAATCCAATAGCCGTGCGACTTCGCCCGGCGTATCGGCGACCATATGTTCATAGTGAACGCGGTGGACATGACCGGGCGCGGCGCTGTCGAAGGCGGCCATCAGCCCGACATAATCGCGATAATAGCGGCCAATCTCACCCAGGTCATAGGTGAAAGCCTGACCGCGCGCGAAATGCTGTTTCCAGCCTGAAAAGCAGCAGCCCATCGGATGACGGCGCGCGTCGATGATTTTGGCGTTGGGCAGGATCAGGCGGATCAGGCCGACATGCTGCCAGTTATTGGGCATCTTGTCGATGAAGCGGGGCTTGTCGCTCTGGCGGTGGACGCGGGTGCGATCGACATATTCCTCTCCCAACCGTTGCCGGTCGGCGGGCGTGAGCGACCCGATCATGGTGGCGAAATCGGGAAATTCGCCTTCGTCGATCCGCGATTGCAGGCGACTGGCGATGATCATCATCTCCGGCAATTCCATCGTCCCTTCCACCTGGCTGTGGCTGGAGAGGATCTGTTCGATCAGGGTCGAGCCGGACCGGGGCAGGCCGACGATGAAGATGGGGTCGGGTGCCGGGCAGCCGCCGGTGCCGCTTTGTGCGATGAAAGCCGACGTGAAGCTGTCGGCGGCGGCTGTCACTTCGGCGGCAAATTCATCGGCATCATAGCTGAGCAGGGTGCGGCGCAGCCGGTTGCCGCGATCATAATGGCCAAAGGATGCACCATAATCGCGCGCGTCCTCCAGCGCCTTGCCCAGCGAGAAATGGAGGTGGAAGATATCCTCGCTTTTCGTCGCCGCCTCCGGTGCCAGCGTCGCCAGCGCCTGCTCCATCGCGGCTATGTCCTGCGCGTCGAACTTCACGGTCTTGAGGTTGGCAAGGCTCCACCAGGCTTCGCCCATGGTGGGCTGATACTGCACCGCCTGCCGATAGGCATGGATCGCGTCGGCTTGCCGCCCCAACGTCTTGAGCGCATGGCCCAGATTCTGCCACAGCTGCGGTTGGTCCGGTTTTTGCGCCAACAGGCGTTCGTAAATGGCGGCCGCCTGCGCCTGATCGCCCAATCGCACCAGCACCGACGCCCGCAGCAGCGCATAGCCCGGATTGTCCAGTGGCGACTGCGCCAATATCTCGGCGTGGGCGAGCGCGTCGGTCAGGCGATTATTCTGGAGCAGCAGGCGGATCAGAAAATCGCGCGCCAGATCAAAGCCCGGAGCCGTGGCGACGGCGCGTTCGACCAGCGTTAGAGCTGCACTCATGTCCCCGCGCCGCCAGTGAATTTCGCCGAGCAGCCGGGTGCCTGCCGGATCGTCGGGCAGCCGGGCGAGTCGCGTATCGAGGATCGTCACGGCGTCCTCCAAACGGCTCTCATTCATCGCCATCGCCGCCTCGAGCAGGTCGCGGTCGCGCGAGGAGGCATGGATGCCGGACAGGTCGGCGCGCCATGCATGGTCGGCGCGGCCAACTTTCCGCAACTCGCGCGCCAGCAAAAACCAGCCACTCGCCACGCCGGGTTGCTGCCGGGTCAGGCTTTCCAGCGCGACGATGGCTTGCGCGCTGTCACCCGTTTCGCTTGCGGCCTGCGCCAGTTCCCAGAGCAAGGCAGGCACACCGGGCTGGCGACGGGCAAGCGCGGCAAGCTGTGACAGGGCGGATTTTGGCTGACCCAGCCGTCGCAGCGCCTGAGCCACAAGCAATTCGGCAGGCGGCAGACCGGGGGCGTGTTTCAGTATCGCTTCGGCCCGCGCCAGTGCCTCTTCCGGCTGCGTATCCAGCAAGCTGGCAGCACGACCCAACGCCTCCTTCAGCGCAAGGGAAGGGGGGCTAGCAGGGTGCGGCGCAGCTTCCACGGAGGCTTTTCATTCCTTTCTCGTCTGCACAATGAACAGGATATTGCAGTTGCGCAACAACAGGAGCGATCGAACGGCAGGAACAGCATAATTAGGCTGTTGACTCCTGCAATCGTTACAGCATTATCAAACTTGGACAAACGTACGAAATGGCGACTGTCCGAGGGGAATAGTGGTAAATTGCGATGCCGTGCCGTTATACGGCAGGTCCGGAAGCGTGCGCCGTTTTCCGGTCGCGGGGCCATTTTGCCCTTGCGAAGATCGGGCAGCAATACGCTGTCCGACGCTATGCTGCAATGCGTCATAATCACGCGGGTAAACCGCGATTTGGGAGAGTGGAGGGCATCTTTTCAAGGGGGAGTCCAACACTATGAAGATTCAGTCTCGCCGCCGGTCACAATTTGTGAAGATATTGGGGGTGACAACCATATTGGCCGGGCTGGGCGCTGCGGGCATGGCGCGCGCTGCCGATGCCGTTGCAGACCCTGCCGCCGATCCGGCGATGGCGCTGCCCGCCGATGAAGCCGGTGGCGGCCTCACCGAAATCGTCGTCACGGCAACGCGCAGCGCGCAAAGCATCCAGAAAGTGCCGATCTCCATGCAGGCGCTGGGTGCCGAAACGCTGGCGGAGCGGCAGGTCAAGGGTTTGAGCGATTTCGCCGCCCTGCTGCCGTCCGTATCGTTCGAGGGGATCGGACCAGGCCGCAACACCGCCTTTTTCCGCGGCATCGTGCCAGCGGGCGGTGCCTATGCCTCGGTCGGCTATTATCTCAACGATATTCCCATCACCGGCACCGCAGTACCCGATATCCACGCTTATGATCTGGAGCGGGTCGAGGCGCTGGCCGGGCCGCAAGGGACGCTCTATGGCGCGGGATCGCTGGCAGGCACCATCCGCATCATCACCAACAAGCCCAATCTCGACAAGTTCGAGTTTGGCTATGATGTCGAGGCCAATAAATATGGCAAGGGCGACTTTGGCGGCCAGTTGGAATCCTACATCAACGTTCCGTTGAGCGACACATTGGCGGTGCGCGCCATGGGCTATTACCGGCGTGATGGCGGCTATATCGATAACAAGCCCAATAATGGTCTGCTCAACAATGGCGCGCCGGCCGTCTATACGCTGGGCGACAATAATCCGGCGACCTTCTTCAACCTCGACAATGCCGATATTGCCAAAGATGACTATAACAGCATCAAGGAATTTGGCGGTCGCGTGCAATTGCTGTGGGAACCGGTCGATGGGTGGTCGGTCGCGCCGGAAATCACCGCGCAAAAACAGGTCGCCAACGGTTATTTCGGCTTCGACCACCGCGTTGGCGATCTGGAAGTCCATGATTATGACCAGACCAGGAATGACGATCGCTGGTATCAGGCGGCGCTCAGCATCCATGGCCATATCGGCGACTGGGATCTCGTGTCGGCGACCGGCTTCTTCAAACGCCGGACCCGAACGCTCAACGATTATACATATTATACCGTCACTTATGACGGGTTTGGGCCGGGCTATGAAAGCTATCTGCAATTTTTCGACAATTGCACCGGGTCGGGCGCATCGCAGCAATGTTCGCTGATCGACCCGACGCAATATTATCATGCCGATACGCATCGGAACAAATTTACCCAGGAACTGCGCCTGTCCACGCCCAAGGACTGGCCGCTGGACGTCACGATCGGTGGCTTCTACCAGCGGCAGAAGAACAAGACGAACACCTATTATGCCATTCGCGGGCTGGACACGATCACGGGTTACACCCAGACAGGGGGCGGCGACGTGCCGGGCGGGTTGATCGGCGTACCCGGCATGTACGGAATCGACTATGACGAGGATGGCAATCCCTTCTTCGACACCAGCAACGTCATCAATCCGAACGGCAATCCACTTGGCACGATGCTGCTGGGAACGCAGGCGGTAAAGAGCGACGGCTTCTACATCAACGAACAGAACCAGCTTTATCATGACAAGGCGATCTTCGCCGAAGGCCATTACAACATCACGCCGACATTAAAGCTGACTGGCGGCATCCGCTATTTCTGGACGGATTTTGCGGTCAAGGGTTTTGCCGGTGTGGCTGGGTCGGCGGCCAACACAGTTACGTCCGTCTATGTTCCGACCGGGGAAATGGGCTGTCCGACGCCGCTTCCAGCGGAGCGTCTGCAATGCCTCAACACCAATTTCCGCGCCGCCGACCAGACAGGGCGATACAAGGAAAAAGGCGAGACGCATAAGGTGGCGCTCGACTGGCAGTTCCAGCCCGACAAGATGGTCTATTTCAACTATTCGACCGGCTTCCGACCCGGCGGTTTCAACCGTCCGCTGCGCATCCGTAATTTCGGCCCGGTGGATGTCGCCCCGTTCAAGTCCGAAACGCTCACCAATTTCGAGCTGGGCGTCAAGACGACCTGGAACAATATCTTCCGCTTCAATGCGGCGGTCTATTATGAGAAGTGGAATAATATCCAATATGGCGTCGTCGTGTCCGGTGCGCAGGGCGCAGGCATGACCGGCAATGCGGGCAAGGCAGTCGTCAAGGGCATCGAATATGATGCTGACCTCAAACTCGGCAAGGTGACGATCTCCACCTCTGGCGCCTATAATGACGGCAAGTTGAAGGGCAATTTCTGTAACTTTGCGCTGGACCGGACGACATCGTCCATCTCGCAATTGTCGACATGTACGCTTGGGGAGGATGTGCCGGAATCCAGCCCGCCGACGCCTCAGGTCGCAGCCGCCAACGGCACGCGCCTGCCGCGTCAGCCCAAGTTCAAGGGCACGACCTCAATCCGCTACGACACCTATCTGGGTGACTATAGCGCCTATGTGCAGGGCGCCGCACTGTACCAGACGGGCGCAACGCAGGATCTGAACGTCGACAATAATGCGCTGCTCGGCAATACGAAGGGTTTCGTCAGCTTCGACTTTTCCGGCGGGGTGAAGAAGGACAATTGGAGCCTCACCCTGTTCATCCAGAACGCTTTCGACAAGCGCGGTCAGCTGACCAAAAATACCTTCTGCTCGATCGACTTCTGTTCCGGGTCGTCGCGCACCTTCATTATCAAGCCGCAATTCTTCGGCATCCGCTTCGGCCAGAAATTCTAAAGGCGGGGGCTACGCAAAACGGCCGCCGGATCACTGATCCGGCGGCCGTTTTATTTGCCAATCTGGTTCAAAAACGGGCTACTTCTGCCCCGGATAGAGCAGTCTCATGGTCGCCGGCGCGCCGCATTGGCGGATCGCGACCTCGACATAGCGGGCGCGTTCGGCCTTGAGTGAGGCGGATGTCAGGGCGAATTTGCGTTCATGCGCCACTTCGTCCGCCGTGAAAGGCTTGGCACCGGCAGGCGCGCTCGCCCCGCCCAGGCCAAAGACCATATAATTGACCAGATCGGCGAGCTGCTGATTGTCGGTGATCCGGCTATGCGCGATATTGGGCAGGCGGATCAGATAGGCGCGCGATTGCGGCGTACACATGAACCAGCCGACCCGCCCGCGCAGTTCAGGCAATTGCGCAGGCGCCGCGCTGCCCTGGATACCGTGACAGCCACCACAATGTTCGGCATAGTCGGATCGCGCCAAATCCGGGTCGGTGATCGCAGCGGGCAACACGCCCAATGGCGGCAACGCGGCACGGCCTATGCCGACCGCGCCTATCAGGAGCAGGGAACCCAGCAATAGCTTGCGCATCGCGATAAAGTCCTAGCTGGCAGACCCCACCAGCACCGCGGTAGAGCAATGATATTCCATGCTGGTCGTGCCAAAGCACCAGATCACGTCATTATTGAGCTGCGGCATGTAGAGCTGGGTTTCGCGGTCGGTATTGTCGCAGCCGCACTGGCCGCAGGCGGGTTTGCCGCAACAGTCGCGATAGGCGATCAGATAGGCCTTGCCATCGTCCGGGTTGATGCAGGTGCCAACCCAGGAAACAGGCGATGGCTCCGCGCCCGGCGGACAGCTGTGGATACCGCCGCCACAGCATGTGCAAAGCGCGCCATCGATAGCGCAATAGCGCCAATAATCGCACTTGGTGTCATCCTTGGTCTGGGCATTGCGCGCGAAGCCGGTCTTGGCTTCGGGTGATCGGTCCGGCTTGGCCGCTTCGGCGCGGCTGACCGGCAGCAGCGGGAAGGCAGGCGCGGCAACCAGCGCTGCGCCGAGGCGCGAGAGCATTGAGCGGCGCGAAGTACCCCCGGCCAATTTGCGCAACAATCGTTCGCCCATGGCGTCGGCGTCGAACTTTTTCATGTCACTGACCCCCTATATGCCGCTCAGGCTGCCTGCGCCTTTAACGATCCGATATATTCCTGCACGGTCTTGATCCCCATT
Source organism: Sphingobium indicum BiD32 (assembly GCF_000382885.1). Taxonomy (GTDB): domain Bacteria; phylum Pseudomonadota; class Alphaproteobacteria; order Sphingomonadales; family Sphingomonadaceae; genus Sphingobium; species Sphingobium japonicum_C. The sequence goes on along the minus strand of NZ_CAVK010000014.1, from coordinate 15,096 downwards.
TCATGAGCGATGACCAGACTTTCGAGATGCTCGCGGCTGTTGACCAGTCCTTTGGACAGGATTGTCCCTTCCGCGTCGAGCAACACAGCATAGGGCAGCTTGGCAACGCCAAAGGCTTGCCCGACTTCAGGGCCGTTGACGAACATATAGCTCTCCAGCCCATGCTGCGCGATCATCGCGCGCTGGGCTGCGGCATCATCATCGCCTACGAAGCTGAGCGCGACACGCTCGTCGCGGGCGAAGGATTTGGCCATCGGGATGATCGACTTGCACAGCGGGCATTGGGCCGACACGAACATCAACAGGCGCAGCGGCACGTCATGGGCATGTCCGCCGATCGTCACGGGCGTACCGTCAAGCGCGCGGGCATCGACCTTGATCGTGGCGTCGCCAACCGACGGGCCGCCGCTGGTGGTGAGCGCACCGGCTGGCGCGACGCGGATGTGCAGCACGCCGACCTGGCGCGCTACCGCGAGCAGCGCTACGCCAAGTCCCAGGATCACGATCCATGACAGGATTTGCGAGAGAATGAGCGATGTCATCATGAATGCTTATCTCCGGTAGGCGGCGGGCGACGCGATCAGCGCGCCGATGGAATTGCAGAGCAGGTAGGCCAGATAGAGTGCAACACCGCCAACCATGGCCGTGCCGATATCCATCGCGCCGAGCGGAGCCGCGCGCCAAAGGCGTGGCACCAGCAGCAGGGCCAGCACAATGTTGCGGGCGACCAGCGGCCAGCCGATCGGATGGCGCAGCTGCGACCGCCCGCAACCGCAATCGATATGGGTGCGACCGCGCCGGATATTGATCGCCATCGCCACCCCAAACAGCGTCAGGAGCAGGATAGCCAATATCACCGGCAGTGGCGCGAAGCCCGCGATCAGTGCGCCGCCGATCCCTATTTCAGCGATCGGCAGGATTTTCGCGACAGGTACGACCAGCCCGGTGGGGAGCAGCCGGTAATTGGCGATCACGCCGGGCAGCAACATGCGATGACGCCATTTGTCGAGGCCCGCGATCAGCAGGATCAGGCCAACGCCCAGCGATGCGGCCAGTCCGGTAATTGCCAGCCCCAGCGCCATGGTCAGGACGGGTCCGCAACCGTAATGGTGCTGCCCCCGGCCTTTTCGATCTTGTGCTTTTCCTCGCCGGTGGCGACGTCGATGACGATGGCGCTAGCCTCCTCGCCATTCATGAACAGTAGCGGCTTGTCGGTCTGCGACACTTCGATATTGTTCATCGGCTCCTTGAGCGCGCGGCGCTTGACGACCTTTTGCGTGGCCAGGTCGACCTCCCAGACTTCGGTGCCCGATGCCTTGTGCGACCAATATTCGCCCATATGCATCAGCACGAACAAATGGCCGGACGGGCGGTGAAGCGCCATCGGCTGGCGACCGCCCGGATACCAGTTCAGCTCCAGCGGCTTGGTTTCGCCCGGACGGATGCCCGCAGCGGCCTGAATGGAGAATGGCGCGGAAATGGTCGGCGTCGGGCCTAACTTGGCCTGATAGATCTGGCCGGTATAGGTCAGGAAGGTCGTTTCCTTCTTGCGCTTGTCATAGGTGAAATTGTCGAAGATCGGATCATCGGTGGCCGAGAAAAAGGGCGCGCTATGGGTGATGTCCGCCTTGCTCCCCTTGATCGCCACGGTGGCGAGTGAACCGTCCGAACACAGCGCGGAAAAACCGACACCCGGATTGGGCATCATGCTGGCACAGCCGGGCAGTTCCACCGCAGTCACGAACTTGCGCTTGACCAGATCGACGACATTCACCCCGGATACAGGGCTGAAATCATAGACAAAGGCGGTTTTGCCATCGTCGCTGACGATGAAATTATTCTTGCGCGACCCGATCAATATGCGGCCGGGCAGGGGGACTTCGGTGATCAGGTTCAGCGTCTGGCTGTCATAGACCGACACCATGTCCTGCCGCGTGCCGCGATCCCCCTTCGACCAGATGGTTTCGGCGACATAATAATATTTGCCCGCCGGATCGATCGCGAAGTCGGCCAGGCGGCGGGTTTCGACCATGCCCTTCATCTTGCCGGTTTCGCCGTCGAAAATGCTGGTGCCCGGCATGTCCCACCCGCCATCGACAAAGAACCAGGTCGGTTTGGGCGGGGTGATGGTCAGGACGTCGGATGTCTCCATTTCCAGCACGGTGCCGGTATCGGCGGGCGCGGCCTGAGCCGGGCTAACAAGCAGCGCCCAGCCCCATGCGGCGGCAGCGAACAATCCCCTGGCGGCGGTTCTCGGCATCTGGCGTGATCCCCCTTGATCGTGCGGACGCCCAGGCGGACTCATCGGGTCCCCCACAACGGCATCTGGGCAAAGATTGGACAGCTGTCCGGTATTGGTCAAGCGCTTTGGCGGGCGGGGCAGAAATATATTTTGCGATGCAGCAATGCGCCGCAGAGCCGGATTGTTTGCTGGCCTTATGCGGTCTGCGCCATCAACCCAGCAAGGTCGCGCGATGTCACCGTTTTAGCGAGGTGAACCAACGATGTAGCGGCAAGCGCGGTGAAAGCCGGCATCTTGTGCGCCCAGGGCTTGCCATGGCCCAGAAACGGGGTCGATCCTTCCATCGACGCGCTGATGAACAGGGCGACGCTATGCACTTCGTCGGCGGACAGCGCCGGGTTGAGTTCTGCGACATATTCGCCGATGGCACCATGTACCCGCTCGTAAAAGACGCGGACCCGATCGGCGACGAAATCGCTATGATTGGCCAGCGCCCATAATTCGGTGAATAGATGGGTGGTACGCTTGGTCTGTATGTCGTCCAGGCACAAGATGATGACGCGCCTCAGCCTTTCTTCGGCTGTCAGACCGGGCCTGCGCACCGTCTTGTCCATCATCGCGCCATAGGAATCGACCAGTTCGTCCAGCATCACCTGAATCAACATTTCCTTGCGCGGGAAATGATAGCTGACATTGCCGACCTTCATGTCGCACCGCGCGGCGATGCGGCGCAGGGTGAAGGCATCGGAACCTTCGTCGATCAACACCGCCAGCGCTGCCTTGAGGATCTGATCGACCGTTTCTGTCCCGCGCGCGTAGATGCCGGGACGGGAGGGTGAGAATATCATGTCACTATCCGCCTTGCGCCGGTCCTACCATCCATTCGGACGCGCCGCCACCCTTCCTGTCCTGATCGCCGCGACGAATATCGCACCGGCGACGGGGATGCGGCTCGACAGCCGCATAATGATAACGTTATCATAAAGTCTATTGGCATCGGCCGGGGAATGGATATCCGCATGAATAGATTGTCTCTTTTGGCCCCGTTGCTTTTGATCGCGACGCCGGTTCAGGCGCTGGCGACCGATGCGCCGCCCTCGCGAACCGGTGTGGCCGAAGCCGCATCGCCTCGCATGGTCCGGTCGCTGGACGATGGCTGGCGTTTCCGTTTTGGCGGCGATGACAGCGGCGTGACCGCTCCGGGCTATGATGACGGGAGTTGGGAGGCGATCTCCATACCCCATAGCTGGAATCATTTTGGCGAATATGGCCTGAAGCGGTCGGCCGGGGCCAACAGCGCGCAGGGTGTGGGATGGTACAGGCGCACGGTCGATGCCCCGGTGGCAACCGGCGAGCAGCGGCACTATCTGGATTTCGCCGCTGTCGGGACGATCGCGGACCTGTGGGTGAATGGCCAGCATGTCGGCCAGCACAAGGGCGCATTCTCGCGCTTCCGCTTTGACGTGACCCGCTTCTGGCGCGCGGGCGCACCGAACCTGATCGTGGTGAAGGCCGACAATAGCAAACCTGCCAAGGGCAGTTCGACCGAATATGTCATCCCGCTGGCCGGGGACTTTTTCGTGCATGGCGGCATCTATCGCGGTGTGTCGCTGATTACAGCGCCCGATGCGGGTATCGACCTGCTCGATCATGCCGGGCCGGGCATCTATGCGCGGGCCAGCAGCATCACGGCGGAGACGGCGCATGTCACAGTGCTGGCCAGACTGCGCAATCAGGGCAAGGCGCGGGTGGCTATGGCGAGCGCCATCATTCGGGACGCGGCAGGCGTGGAGGTCGCGCGCAGGACGATGCCCGTGAAGCTGCCCGCAGGAAGCATGACGACTACGCTCGACCTGGATGTGGCCCGGCCACATCTGTGGAACGGCACGGCGGACCCCTATCTCTATACGGTGACGGTAGAGCTGCGCGACAAGGTCGGGCTGTTCGACCGGGTCGACCAGCCACTGGGCATTCGCAGCTTTCGCTTCGACGCCAATGCCGGCTTTTTTCTGAATGGTCGGCGGATCAAGCTGCATGGCGTGTCGCGCCATCAGGACCGGGCGGGCAAGGGCTGGGCCTTGTCGGCGCAGGACCATGCCGATGATATGGCGCTCATCAGGGAAATGGGCGCCAACACGGTGCGGCAGGCCCATTATCAACATGCCGACGAATGGACCGGGGAAGCGGATCGCGCGGGCATGGTCGTGTGGGCCGAACTCCCCTATGTGACCGCGCCGTCGCTCGATGGTGGCACGGGCGCGCCTGCTTTATGGACCAATGCCGAAGAGCAGTTGCGCGAACAGATCCGCCAGAATTACAATCATCCCTCGATCCTGCTGTGGTCGGTGGGCAATGAAGTGGATTCCGCCAAGGGCTTTGGCGTGGGCAGGGAACCCGCCAAACCGCTGGCACTGCTGCAACATTTGCAGGCGGTGGCGAAGGAGGAGGATCCGTTCCGTCCGACCGCCTTTGCCGATTGCTGCGAGGGGTTGAGCATGATCCAGACCGCCGGGGAGAAACTGGCGGGGACGGCGGACCTGATCGGCTATAATCGCTATTTTGGCTGGTATTATCCAAAGCCTCTGGAGGCGCGGCAGCAACTGGGCGCGCAGATGGACAAATTCCATGCCGAACATCCGGCGCTGCCGATATCGGTCAGCGAATATGGTGCCGGTGGCGCAATCAGCCAGCACAGCGACAATATCAGGACCGGGTTCATCAACGCGATCGGTCGGCCGCAGACCGAGGAATATCTGGGCTGGGTGCATGAGGCGAACTGGCCCGCGATCCGGGAGCGCGACTATATCTTCGCCAGCTGGGTATGGAACATGTTCGATTTCCCGTCGAACCTGCGCGAGGAAGGCGATTCCGTCGATCTGAATACCAAGGGGCTGGTGACGTTCGATCGCAAAGTGAAGAAGGACGCATTTTATTATTACAAGGCGCAATGGTCGGGTGAGCCGGTCCTGCACCTGACCGGCAAGCGCTATATCGACCGCGCCTACCCGATCATGGACGTCAAGGCCTATAGCAATGCCGAGCGGGCGACATTGACCATCAACGGGCGGGTGGTCGGCGACGTCGCCTGTGGCGGCAGCATCTGCAACTGGACCAACGTGCCACTGGCGCCGGGCGCGAACGATGCGGTGGTGACGGCGGTGGCGCATGGCCAGACGGTGCGCGATTCCATGGTCTGGCATGGTCCTGATCCGGCGCTGGGCATCCATATCGATGCGGGTGACATTGCGGGCCGGGTGCTGGGCGATCGCCGGTTTGGATCGGATCATTTCGTCACCGGCGGCCAGCCTGCCGTATTCAATCTGGGCAGTTTCGGGGGCCGTAGTTCGGGACCGAAAAGGACGGTGGAAGCCACCGAACCCGACCTTTACGCCTATTGGCGCGAAGGCGATGCCTTTTCCTATGCCATTCCTGTACCCAATGGAAAATGGCGCGTGACCATCCACAGCTTCGAGCCACGCACGGAGGGTACGGAGGGGCAGAGCATGGCGATCACCGCGCAGGGCAAGACGGCGGTGCCCGCGTTCAACATCGCCAGGGCCGCAGCAGGTCCGCTCAAGGGCTTTGCCATGACCTTCCCTGTCAGGGTCAGGGACGGGCTGTTGCGGCTCGATTTTGCGGGGCAGGGTGGCAAGGCGGTGGTCGCGGCGATCGAGATATCGAAATAGCAGCGTAGGCGTCGGGCATCGCCTGATTCGTCGCACTGGCGGCAAAGTCAGCCTGCATTGCGCCCATCGTCGGGCCTGGCGTCTCGTTTGGACGGCATGGCAAAGATCGGCACGACGATAAAGTCGGAAAACGCCCGCAAATCCGCCAAAAAATCGCGGGGTCGAACGGCAGGTCCGCGCCCGGACCGATGACCCGGTCTTGGCAGATGTGCCTTGTCCGCCTGTTATGGCCGCCCATGCCATGCGCCCCGCTGAACCGAGGGTGCGGGCCAACGCCATGATTGCGCAAGAGAGGCATCTGACCTGTGAGCGAGACCATCTTCGACTGTTCGGACATCGACCAATATCTCGGCAAGCCGATGCAGCCCGCCCGGATGCGCGAACCGATCCACAATAACGACATTCGCCGCTGGGTGCAGGCGATGCACTATCCCAACCTGCTCCATTATGACGCCGGCTATGCCGAGGAAAGCCGCTGGGGCAAACTGGTCGCGCCGCAGAGCTTTGCCGTGACGATGGACGATGGCCATGGTGCCGGACCAGCCTGTGTCGGCAGCATCCCCAATTCGCACTTGCTGTTCGGCGGTGACGAATGGTGGTTCTATGGCCCGCGCATCCAGGGCGGCGACATGGTTCATAATGAGCGGGTGCCGTTCGACTATGTCGTCAAGGACACCAAATTCGCCGGTCCCACCTGCTTCCAGCGCGGCGACAATAATTACTACAATCAAAATGGCGATCTGCTGGCGAAGCAGCGATCGACCGCGATCCGCTATTCGGCGGAAGCGGGCCGGGAAAAGACATCCGCCGAGGTTGTCGAAAATACCGAAGATCCGGTCTGGACCGATCAGGAACTGGCCGGGATTCAGGAGCGCAAGTTCCGCTGGGTCCAGATGCTGCACGATCTGGGTCATGGCAAACGCTATCTGGATGATGTGGCGGTGGGCGATGCCCTGCCCGAACGGGTGTTCGGCCCGCACAGCATTGCCAGCTTCACCACAGAATGGCGCGCCTATCTGTTCACCATTTGGGGCGGCACACATCGGCGGACGGACCTTGACCTGGCCGCGCTTGGCTTTGTCGATGAAATGGCGGGCCATGAAAATGATCCGGTGATGGAGCGGATCAATCCTGAGCTGACGGATGGCGCCTATTTCGGCCCGTCGCGCGGGCATCTCTTCCCGCGCTGGGCGCGCTTCATCGGGATGCCGCGCGCCTATGGCTATGGCGCGTCGATGGGGGCGTGGGTGGTCGATTATCTGTCGGGCTGGGCCGGCGAATGGGGCATGGTGACCCATTCGGTCGCCTCCTATCGCGGTCCCGCCTTCACCGGCGACATCACGATCATGACCGGCACCATCGTCGACAAATTCGTCGATGATGAAGGCCGCGACGTGGTGCAGGTGGACGTGCGAATGGCCAATCAGGTCGGCACCGTGCTGGCAACGGCCAAGGCGGAAGTAATGCTCCCCAAAAAATGACCGGGATGGACGGGCTTGCGATGGTGTCGCAAGCCCGTCCAGTGATCGCTTCTGCCCTAAGGCTTGCAAACGGCTCGACGGTTCGCGGCCCAGTCGATCGCTGTTTCCAGCAAAGCGACATGCTCCGGCTGGCTGTAGGTTTCGGGCATGTGGCCGATGGCGGAATAGAATATCCGTCCCTTGCCGATGCAATTGGTCCATGCCAGCGGATGGTCACCCATGCGCAGGTCCTGATCCATCATCCCTACCGGCTGATAGCTGCTTTCATCCAGCGTCAGCAGGACATCGGCACCGGCTGCGCGCGGGTTGGTGCTGAACGAATACCATTCGTCGGTCATCCGCCATTCGGCGGGCAGGGCGCTGGCCAGAGGATGCGCCTTGTTGACGGCGATGCGGGCTTCCTGAAACTGCGGCGTCTGCGGATGTCCCTTGAACCGCGCACCGATCAGCGTGTCGGCATACCAGTCCCAGAAATAGACCGGGTCGCCCGCCGTGCCGTGCATCCCCACCAGGCCGCCGCCGCGCGCCAGATAGTCCTGAAACGCGCGGCGCTGCGAAAGCGTCAGCACGTCACCGCTGACATTGTTCCAGATCACCGCATCGAACTTGCTCAGCGTGGCGCGATTGAACGCGCCAGCCTTGTCGGTGACAAGCATCGACCAGCCCTTGCGATTGGCCATTGCCTGCAAAGCCTCCCGCGCGGCATTGACCGAGGCGCCATAGCGGAAGCCGTTGATCTTCTCGAACAGCAGCAGACGGAGACGGCCAGCGGGCAGCGTGAATATGGGCACGTCATTATCGTAGCGGGCGCAGCGCGCCACCTTGTCGGCGGCGGTTACGGGCAACGCCTTGAGTTCGGCATCGATCGTGGCGATCATGTCCGGCTTGATCTGGAGAATGTCGACTGCTTCACGTAGCGATAGAATGGCGGCGAAGGTTGGTGGCGTCGTGCTGGCGAAAAATGGCGGCAGCTTGTCGAGGCGGCCGGGAGCCGCCTTGTCCAGCACCGCCCGCGCCGCCGGGCTGAGCAATATGTCGATCAGCGGCGACCCGACCGAAAAAGGCGCGTCGCGCAAGGGACAGTCAGTAACGGCTTTGGCAATGACGGCTTTGGTAGTGTCCGCTCTGGCGATGCCGGACGCAGCCAGCGTTGCAGCCAGAACTGCGATGCAACCCAGAAATGCCTGTTTGACGCGCATGGCCTTTGATCCTTTGGCGTGAGTGTCGCGCCTGTCATACCAATGTGCATCGTTGGGGACCAATGGTCTGTTGTTCCCCGGCAAATGCCTGCCTCACCTTGAGATCCTACTGGTCGGCCGCAATAGCGCGGTAGAGCAGCAACCGGTTGCGCACGAGCGCAAGATCGGTCGCAATCGCCGTGCGTCGCGCCGCGTAGAGCGACCGCTGATTGACCAGCATATTCAGGAACGTGTCGATCCCCGATCGGTAGCGCTGTTCCGAAAGGTCGTAGGCACGCGCGCTGGCGTTGACCAGGCGACGTTGCGCCGCCTGTTGCGCATCGATCGTGCCATCCCGCGCCAGCGCGTCGGCGACCTCGCGAAATGCCGTCTGGATCGCCTTCTCATATTGCGCCACCGCCAGATCGCGCTGCGCCTTGCTATAGTCCAGATTGCCGCGCGCCGGGCCACCGAAGATCGGCAGGCTGGCGGACGGGCTGACCGACCAGCCGAAGGCGTCGCCGGTGAACAGCGAGGACAGGGCAGAACTTGCGACGCCAATGGCCGATGTCAGGCTGATCCTGGGAAACATCGCCGCGCGCGCCGCGCCAATATCGGCATTGGCGGCCTTGAGCTGATGTTCCGCCTGCAACACGTCGGAACGCTGGAGCAGCATGTCCGACGACAGACCGGCGGGTACTCTGGCGACGCCCGTGATCAGAGCGTCGAGCGAGGCGGGGAGCAGCGCCTCCTCGACCGGGGCGCCGGCCAGCAGGTCCAGTGCATTGCGATCCTGCGCCACCTGCGTCACATTGGCGGCGACGTCGGACGCGGCCTGCTCCACTATGGTTTGCGCCTGATAGACGTCCAGCTTGCCGCTCAGCCCCGCCTCATTGAGCGACTGGGTCAGGGTGAGGCTGCGCTGTGCACTGTCCAGCGTCTGACGCGACACCGCCAGCACCTCCTGGTCTGCCGCCAGCGTCGCATAGGCGGTCGCCGTCTCGGCGATCAGGGCGATGCGCGTCGCGCGCGCGCCCTCCTGCGTCGCCAGATAGGATTCCAGCGCTGATTGGCTGAGATTGCGCACCCGCCCAAACAGGTCGATCTCGAACGCGCTGATGCCGATATCCGCACTATAGCTGTCATTCTGCCGCGTCACATTCGCGCCAGCATCGCCGGTCAGGGTCGGCAACTGCGCCGCCCGCTGCACCCGATATTGGGCGCGCGCCGACATTATATTGGCCAGCGCCGCGCGCAGGTCGCGATTATTCGCCAACGCCCGCTCGATCACCGTGCGCAGCGACGGATCGCTCACCAGCTGCCCCCACGCCAGACCCGCCTGCACGCCAAGCTGCGTCGGGGTATAAGCCTCGCCCGTCGGCAGCGCCGCAGGCACGGGCGGGGCAGGGCGGACATAGGCCGGGGCCATATTACATCCCGCCAGCAGCAACGCAGCGGCCAGAGGAAGGACGGCGCGGGTCATGCGGGCACGCCTGCGCCGGGCGGCGTCGGTTCCGGCCCAGGGTCTGGCCGCACGGGCCGATCATTGCCGAACAGCCGGGCGATGGTGACGAAGAAGAGCGGCACGTAGAAAATCGCCAGCACCGTCGCCGTCACCATGCCGCCCACCACTGCCGTGCCGATGGCGATGCGGCTCTGCGCGCCCGCGCCCGTGGCGATGGCAAGCGGGATGACGCCCGCGATAAAGGCCAGGCTGGTCATCAGGATCGGCCGGAACCGCAATCGCGCCGCCTCCAGCGCAGACGAAAGCGCATCCTTGCCCTGCCGGTGCGCCAGTTCGGCAAATTCGACGATCAGGATCGCATTCTTCGCCGCCAGACCCATGGTGGTGAGCAACCCGACCTGGAAATAGATATTATTCTCCAGCCCCCGCGCCCACACGGCAACGACGGCACCGACCAGACCCAGCGGGATCACCAGCAGCACCGCGAACGGGATCGACCAGCTCTCATAGAGCGCTGCCAGGCACAGGAACACGATCAGCACCGACAGCGCATAGAGCAACGGCGCCTGCCCGCCCGACAATTGCTCCTGATAGGACAGGCCGCTCCAGGCATAGCTAGTGCCGGTCGGCAGCTGCTTTTGCAGCGCGACGATCCGGTCCATCGCCTCGCCCGAACTCGCGCCGGGGCCGGCCTGACCCTGAATTTCATAGGCGGACTGGCCGTTGAAGCGCGCCACCGTGGTCGGGCCCATCGTCCAGTGGCTGGTGGCAAAGGCGGAGAAGGGGACCATCTCCCCCGTGCTGCCGGATCGCACCATCCATTTGTCGAGATCGGTCGGCAGCGCGCGATAGGGCGCATCGGCCTGCATATAGACACGCTTCACCCGCCCGCGATCGACAAAGTCATTGACGTAGCGGCTACCCCAGGCGGACGTCAGCACATTGTCGACATCGCTCTGGGTCAGCCCCAGCACGGCGAGCTTTTCGGAATCGACATCGACCTTGAGCTGGGGCGTATCCTCCAGCGTCGCGGCGCGCACCCCGGCCAGCAGCGGGTCTTTCTGCGCGGCGGCGAGCAACTGGTTGCGCAGTTCCAGAAAGCGCGCGCGCGACAGCCCGCCGGTGTTGAGCAGCTCAAAGGTAAAGCCGTTGGACTGGCCAAGCCCGCGAATGGCGGGTGGCGTCATCGCCAGCACCCGCGCGTCCCGAATGGCGGCCAGTTGCTTGTTGGCGCGCCCGACAATCGCGTTGGCACTGTTCACCGCCCCCGGTCGATCGCCCCAGGGTGCCAGGTTGATGAAGCCCTGCGCGGTATTTTCGCCTTGCCCGGCAAAACTGAAACCGGTCATCACGAAAGCGAAGGAGATATTGTCCTTCTCGTCACTCAGGAAATAATTTTGCATCTGTTCGACCGCATGGGCGGTGCGGCTGGACTTGGCACCGGCGGGCAGGGTCATCTGCACCATCACCTGCCCCTGATCCTCGACCGGCAGAAAGCTGGTAGGCAGCCGCACGAACAACAGAATCAGAATGGCGAGGATGACGCCATAGCCACCCCAGAATAGGGTGCGCTTGCCCAGCATCTGCGTGGTGCGGCGGACATAGCCATTGGTCAGCCGCTCAAACCAGCGGTTGAACTTGCCCGACCAGCCCTGAGTCCGGCGCTCCTCCGCGATGGGTTTCAGGATCGTGGCGCACAGAGCGGGGGAGAGGATCAGCGCGACCAGCACCGACAGCAGCATCGATGACACGATGGTGATCGAAAATTGCCGGTAGATCACCCCGGTCGATCCTCCGAAAAAGGCCATGGGCAACAGCACGGCGGACAGGACCAGCGCGATGCCCACCAGCGCGCTGCCAATCTCCTCCATCGACTTGATGGTCGCCTCGCGCGCCGAAAGCCCTTCCTCCTCCATGATGCGCTCGACATTCTCGACCACCACGATGGCGTCATCGACCAGCAGGCCGATCGACAGCACCATGCCGAACAAGGTCAGCGTGTTTATGGAATAGCCAAACAGCGCCAGCACGCCGAACGTACCGAGCAGCACCACCGGCACCGCGATCGCGGGGATCAGCGTCGCGCGCCAGCTTTGCAGGAACAGGAACATCACGACAATGACCAGCAACACCGCCTCGATCAGCGTCTTGATCACCTCGTTCACCGACAACTGGATGAAGGGCGTTGTGTCGCGCGGAAATACGATTCTGTAGCCGTCGGGCAGGTTGGTCGAAAGCTCCGCCACCCGCGTCTTGACCAGTTCGGCGGTCTTGAGCGCGTCCGCACCCGGTGCCAGCTGCAACGCCATGCCGGACGCGGGATGGCCGTTCAGCCGGGCGGCGGTGGTATAGCTTTCATTGCCCAGTTCCACCCGTGCCACGTCGGACAAATGGACGATCGACCCGTCGGTCTGCGTCTTGACGATGATATTGCGGAACTGCTCCGGCGTCTGGAGCCGCGCCCGCGCCGTGACCGTGGCGTTGAGTTGTTGCCCCGCAGGCGCAGGATCGGCACCGATCTGCCCGGCGGACACTTCGACATTCTGCGCCGCGATCGCGCTTTGCACGTCGGAAGGCATCAGCTTGACGGCGGCCAGCTTATAGGGGTCGAGCCAGATCCGCATCGCATATTGCGACCCGAAAATCTGGGAGGAGCCGATACCGCTGATCCGCGCGATCGAATCCTGGAAATTATTGACCAGATAGTCGGAAATATCCGACTGCGACGCGCGGTTGGTCTCGTCAAAAATGCCCACCAGCATCAGGAAGTCGGTCTGCGACTTGGTGACGGTCAGCCCCTGCTGCTGCACCGCGTTGGGCAGACGGCTCAATGCCTGCTGCACCTTGTTCTGAACCTGCACCTGCGCGGTGTCGGGATCGGTTCCCTTCTCGAACGTCACGGTGATCGAAGATCGTCCCGTCGCCGAGGATGATGACGAGAAATACATCAGCCCGTCAACGCCGGTCAGCTGCTGCTCGATGACCTGCGTTACGCTGGTTTCGACGGTTTCCGCCGATGCCCCCGGATAGGTCGCGTTGATGCCGACCGATGGCGGGGCGATGTCGGGATATTGGGCGATCGGCAGCGACAGCATGGACCCCGCGCCCGCGATCATCACACCGATGGCGATGACCCAGGCGAAAATCGGCCGTTCGATGAAAAAGCGACTGAGCAAGACCCTGTTCCTACTTCTTCGTCGCAATGGTGACGGGCTTCACCTTGTCGTCCGGCTTCACCTTGTCTGTGCCCTCGACGATCAGGCGGTCGCCCGCTTTCAACCCGGCGGTAATCAGCCATGCGTCGCCAATCGCCTGATCTGCGGTAACGGTGCGCCGTTCGACCTTATTGTCCCTGGTCACGACCAGGGCGGTGGCATTGCCCTTGGGATCGCGACTGATGCCCTGCTGCGGGGCCAGAATCGCACCCGGCACCACCGATTGCGGCGCGACCACGCGCACGAACATGCCGGGCAGCAGCAGCCCGTCTGGATTGGGGAAGCGCGCGCGCAGTGTCACCGTGCCGCTGTTGACGTCCACGATCGGCTCGGCAAATTCGATTTGGCCTTCCTGCGGATAGTCGCTGCCATCGTCCAGTTTCAGACGGATCGTCGCGCTGGCCGGCAGCGTCCTGCCCGCCGCCAGTGATCGGCGCAGTTGCAACAGCTGCGCGCTCGACTGGGTGATGTCGACATAGATGGGGTCGAGTTGCTGGATGGTCGTCAGCGGATCGGCCTGGCTGGCGGTAACCAGCGCCCCTTGCGTGAACAGGGTGCGGCCAATCCGGCCGCTGATCGGCGCGCGGACCAACGTGAATTGCAGATTGACGTTGCTGGTGGCCAGGCTGGCGCGCGCCTGCTGGACAGCGGCGGCGGCCTGCCGCGCGGTCGCGGTCACATCGTCGCGATCCTGCGCGCTCACCGCTTCATTGTCCGACAGGGTAGCGTAGCGCCGCGCCTTCGCCTGCGCCGCCGCAGCGGTCGCCTGCGCGCTCGCCAGCGCGGCCATCGCTTCGTCGCGGGACGCACGGTACAGTCGCTGGTCGATCTCATAGAGGGGCTGGCCTGCACTCACCAGCGATCCCTCGGTGAACAGCCGCTTCTGGATAACGCCGGCCACCTGCGGCCGGACCTGCGACATCATCGTCGATACGGTGCGGCCCGGCAATTCGCTTGCCACCGTGACATTGTGCGCGCTCAGCGTCACCACGCCTACCTCGACCGGTCCCTTTTGCGGCGGCGGCTTGTCGCCGCAGGCGGCGATGGCCAGGCAAAGCGCCATCAAGGGCAGGGATCGTGCAGACAAAGGCGCAAACATGGTCGGGCAAATTTCCTTGTTGACCAGGCGGAGCCTTGCGATGCGCTTTCGCGCCTGGTTCGACCCGCCGGGGCGCACGGGGGGAGGGGGCGTACGCTGACGGTCGGATCGATGGCGGCGATTGTCCGTCCCGGTGGACGAACAGGCATCGCAAGGACTCCGCATGGTGTCGGCGAGGGGGCCAGCCGACCTCAGCCTCTTCGCTATTTTGGCCGTGACAGCATAGCGAAATTTGGCTTCGATCTGTGGCACTGTGCGGCTTATCGTATCGCTTTGTATCAGCCTGTATCATCGATGGCCGCCGGGCAGACTTTCGCTGCGTGACACGCTAGGGAAGGGGGATGCCCGATACCGCCCCCGCCCGTCCCGCCACCGTGCTGGTCGTCGATGACGATGCGGACATCAGGGAATTGATCGTTGGTCAGCTGGCCCAGGAAAATTACCGGCTGCTGGCGGCGGCGAACCTTGGTCAATTGCGGCAAATGCTGCGCGATCATCCGGTCGACCTCATCGTGCTTGATCTCAACCTGCCCGATGGCGACGGCCTGTCGCTATGTCGCGAATTGCGCGGGGAAGGATCGGACGTGCAGATCATCATGGTGACCGCGCGTGGCAGCGCGATCGACCGGGTGCTGGGGCTGGAACTGGGTGCGGATGATTATCTGACCAAGCCGTTCGAGCCGCGCGAATTGCTGGTGCGAATCCGCAACCTGGCCCAGTCGGCCCGAAG
>NZ_CAVK010000015.1 GCF_000382885.1 Sphingobium indicum BiD32 | reverse complement strand
TCAGAGTTTGCAACAGAGCCCGCGCGCCCATTGCCGCAACGCTGTCCAGCGCATCCATCATCTCGTCGAGGGTCTGCATGGACAGCGCGTTCAGCACTTCGGGACGATTAATCGTGATCGTCGCCACGCCTTCGATGCATTCCAGCGTGATGTGTTCGTAACGCATGTTCTTCTCCCTTGGAGCGACCCTTGGCTCATTGCCTGATCGGTCGCTCAAGTTGCTCGGTCCAGCAATGTGCGGCGGGAGGCGGAGAACGCGCCCAGCCATGATCGCGGCGAGCGCGAACAAGCCTCCCGCACTGTTTTGCGCCTCGCCGCGACGAAAGGGGCTCCGTCATCTACCCCCCGCCGACAGCCCTCAAGCCGAGCCGCCAGCGGCCGACACAGGTTATCACTTCACGGTCGGGAAGCCGAGGCGAGCGCGAAGGTCCGGATTCAGTTCGACAACGTGGAAACCGGTCGTGACGCAGGCGAACCAGATGTGCCCGGACTCGGGAACATAGCGTACATGCGACATACACCCGTCGCTTACCTGGTCGTTAAACCCTATCCAGTTTATTAGCGTCCAGCTTAGCCCGTTGCCACTTAGCGGGGTATCGGGATTCGCACCCGGCTTATAGTAGCCGACTTCAACCGGCTTTGTAGGATCGCGCAAATCAACGATCCTCACTCCGCCAGCGAAGAAGGGGAACAGACCAAGCCTCGTGTTCCTTGCATCGTCGACATCGTTGTAATGCGGGGCAACCGCGCCGAGGCGCTCGGTGATGTCTGGGATTGGGATGAAGCTCGCATAGGGATCCTCCTTCCGAGGAGTAAATCGTATCGCGTCGCAGTTCTCCTTGATATTCATTTGCAGCTTGAACTCGCCGACGACCTTTGGATTCTTCTCGTCCGCGATATTGATGATCCGCGGCCATGTTCCAGGACAGGCGCCCATTTCGGCCGCACCCACCAGGTGTGGAACTCCGTTGATCGACGCGGGCACGACAGAATGCCAACCGCCTTGCTTGGCTTCGCCGACGAGCCTCATCTTCGGTTGAGAGCGCCCATCGACGATGTCGCTGTTATCGAGAATGTAGACGCTGCCGTTCTCCACAGGCACGTCCCCGGTTTCGGAGGCGAGGACAGCCGCGTAGATCCGCCGCTCATCACGGCTGATCGACACTTCATGTGGCGTGAACCCAGCCGTCAATCCATTGGGTCGCGTGGCGCCGAAGCGGCCGAGATAGCGGGGGCGCTTCATGTTGCTGATGTCGAGCACATGCACGCCACCCTTCCCCGAACCGAGTCCGGGCACGACTTCTGTACCGTAGACGCGACGACCGTTGGGAGAGATTGTCACATTGTGGATGTTGGCGGGCCACTTGAACTCGCTCTGCAATTTGGGATTCAGGCAGTTCGAGGCATCGTAGATGCTGAGCCAAGCTGCGTCCTCCCCGCCCCGGCCAGCAATTCCTCCCGAGTAGGCGCCGGCGACGAGAACTTTGCGACCTGGTGCCGCAATCGCGTGCATCGTCTCTACCGCATCGATCGAGCCCCGGTCCCGCAGCAAGCGCACGGGCTTTGGAGCCCGGGGGTCCCTTACGTCGATAACCGCGACGCCCGCTGGCTCGCGGAGGAACAAGGCAGATCGGCTGTTGGCGGTTATCGGGCCTGCCTGCTTGAAGGTGGATACATAGGCACATTGATCGACCCATGAGAGCTGCAAATTGCCGCCGCGGTTCCAGATGTCCGTGCGACCGACGAGGCGAACGCCAGCATGATAAGGAAGTTTGGACCGGCCGCTCACCACGTCTTCGATCGTGGTTTGGCCCTGAAGCCCGGTTTCGGGGCGATCGCCGGGACCAATGACGACCTGGGAAGACGCCGGCCATCCGCTACACAGACAGGCTAGGCCGAGCGGGGCAACGACCGCGAGCCTCCGAATCTTGGTGGCTGTCACCGCAGTCAGGCGCGAAAGAGCCTCTGTGGTGCGGATCGTCGGTGAACGCCGCGATGCTCTATCGTGCGTCGCCGCCCCGATCTCGACCATGCCCGGCTTCATGACGCCGACCGGTTTGGCGGGCAAATCATCGGCAAGAACAACATTCCCATGCGCTTCGCTTAACATCCGCAACATCTTTCTCTCCTTTGCTTGGTGCGTCCTCAATCTTGCCACAACACATCGTGCGACACAGAGGAATTCGTAGCCCGTTGCGTTCGCCCGGGCGTCGCTGATATCGTCGAAATGAAGCCGGTCGCTGAGACGACGCTGCTTCCGGCCGCGCCTTCCGAAGATGTTGTCCCGGCTGCGGCGCTCACCGCTTGGTCCGCTTCACGAGCTCGGCCGCATAAGCTGGACGGCGCTTCTCGAAAAACGCGGCGACTCCCTCCTGAAACTCAGGCGCGCTGCCTGCAATGACCTGATTGCGGTCCTCCATCGCGATTGCCGCCTCGAGGCTCGGCGCATCAATTGACATCCGAAGGCATTCCTTCGTCAGCCTGAGACCGAGGGGTGACGTCGTCAGCATCGCGTCAAGGAGCGGCTCCGCGGCGACTTCCAAGTCCTCGTCAGCCACCACGCGGCTTACTAGACCCAGCTGCAAGGCTCGTTCGGCATGGATGAAATCCCCCGTCATCATCAGTTCGGCGGCGAGACTCGCCCCGACGAGACGGGGGAGGAAGTATGAAACGCCGATGTCGCATGCCGAAAGGCCGATCCGGACGAATGCCGCGTTCATCCGCGCACTGGCTCCGGCGATGCGGATGTCCGATGCGAGCGCCATGGCGAAGCCGCCGCCGCAGGCGGGACCATGGACCAGACTGACGATCGCTTGGGGGCAATACCGCATCTTCAGGACGATTTCCGAGACCCTCCGCTGGATTGCGAGGTGCGCGGTGGCGTCGAGATCGCCGCCGCCCGTCGCTCCGAGGTCGAGACCCGCGCAGAAGGCGCGTCCTGCCCCCCGCAGCAGCACCACACGGGTGTCGGTATCGCGGGACAGGCTGTCGAAGTACTCGTGTAGCGCCTCGACAAGCTCGGGACTGAGAGCATTCAGCCGATCGGGGCGGTTAAACGTCACCCAATCGACCGCGCCGCGCCGATCGATCTCAAGCGTCATCATCGACGGTCCGGAAGGGTAAGGGCGTCCGCCGAGGCGTCGCCGAGCAGGAGGCCACCATCGACCTCGAGCACCACCCCAGTGATGTAGCGGGCATTGTCGCTCGAAAGGAACAGCGCGGCATCCGCGATGTCGCGCTTTGTGCCGTAGTCCCGCAAGGCAAGACGGCTCTTCAACTTGGCGGTGGCCTCGTCCGACGGAGCAAGCCGGGCCATCCCCTCGGTGTCTCCGATCGGGCCAGGCGAGATGGCGTTGACGCGGATGCCGGCCGGGCCCCACTCCATCGCCAACGTCCCAGTGAGATTGTTGATGCCCGCCTTGGCCGCGCTCGCATGCGCCTGGAACATGACCGGGCGCTTGGCTTGGCCGGCCGTGATCGAGATCACAGACGCACCAGGCTTGCGAAGATGGTCGAACGAGGCTCGGAGCACGTTGAACGTGCCGAGCAGGTCAATCTCGACCACCGTACGGAAGGCGTTGGCCGACAGCCCGGTCGCGGGCGAAAGGAAATTGCCTGCGGCGCCAGAGATGACCACGTTGATCTCGCCCCACTTCTCGGTAGTTGCAGCGAACGCACGCGAAACGGCGTCGAAGTCGCGAACGTCGGCAACCACGCCGATGGCGTCGGCGCCCGTCGCCTTCACGCGCTCAGCCGCGACAGCAATCCGCTCCTCATTGCGGCTGATGACCGCGACGTTGGCGCCCATCTCGCCGAAGCGTTCGGCGATGCCGAGGTTGATGCCCGTGGATCCGCCAGCGACGAAAACGGTCTTGCCCTTGAAGGCGCCCTTACGAAACAGATCCATGATGTTTCCTTTTCGGCGTAGTTAGCCAGCTAGGGGCCGCGACCCCCGTCACATTGTAGAAAGCGAGCGTATGGCGCCGAAGGCATCCCAGTCGCGAACGGCGGCGCAGTTGCGCTGAACGAGGGTGGTCAGAAGCTCGACACCGCGTGCCGAGCGCTCGACGGTACGCGCGGCCGGCACGGTTGCAGCAAGCTGCGCCAACGGCCTGAGCGCGGAACATCATTTCCGCCGATGCGAGATCGTAGGCCGGGGAAGCCTTGGCGAGTTCAGCTGCATGCTCCGCGATCCAGCGTCGATCGTGCTGGCGCCGCATGTCGACGGGCACGCTGCCCGTCAGGAAGTAGGCCAAATCGAACTGCGGGCTCCCGACCCCGGTCATCCCCCAATCGATGAGCCACGCCTTGATCCCGGACGGGCCCGCCTCGAACAAGATGTTGTCGACGCGCGGGTCGCCGTGCAGCACCGTCTTGGTGCCGACGGGCAGGTTCACCCAATCAAGATAAAGCTGCTCGAACCTGTCGATCAGCTCGTAATCGCAGGCGTCAACGGCGCTGCCGAGGAATTCCTTGAGCGCTGCGGCGCCTATCCGGTACGAATCATGAAACATTGCCGCACGGGGCTGGCGATCGAACAGCCAGTCACTCGGCTCCGTTCCGAGGAACTTGGCGTGGAGGTGTGACAGCGCCCGTACCACCGCGTCCGCTTCCTCGACCGAAGCGCCCCTGACCTGGTCGCCTGGCGTGGTTCGCGTCGAGAGATCTTCGAGGACGATGTTGGTGGCGCCCGTGTCGGGATTGGTCGCGGCGAAATATACCTTCGGCGCCGAGATGTCCGGATGGTCGCGCAGGAAGCTGTAGGTGTTGATCTCACGCTCATAGAAGCCCACCCGCTTGTTCGCAGCGTCGATCTCGGGGGTTGACCGGTTGAACTTGCAGAAAAGCGTGGTGGGATAGTTTTCGGGGTCGGCATTGTAATGCAGGACGACGCGAGCAGTCTCGCTCAGCGTGCCGTTGCCGATACGATCCACCGACTGGAGCACTCCAACGCGCGGGGTGCTCTTGTCGACAGAGGTTAAGATATCCTGGATCCAGTCGGTATCGATACTGCTCAGCGACGGCAGGATGGCGGGCTCGCGCGCCTCCCGCTCCGCACCGTCGCGACCCCACAGGCCGGGAATGTAGCCGGAATTCCAGCAGTGCGACAGGCGCCCTTCCTCCACCCGGAACACCTCAATGCCGCAGAGCTCCCGCTCACCCCCCTCCCGGATCGTCATGTTCCAGACTGAGCAGACATGATGCTCGTCGGCGACCAGCACCTCATGGGTGAAGAAGGGAAGCCTTGTCCGCTGCGCCGCGACGCGCGCGATCTGCTGATCGTGCGTGAGGCTCGTAACCTCATTAGCGTCGTGCCGGACGATAGGACTCGCACAGATTTCGCGGATCAGTTCCAGGTTCCCGTTGTTCCAGACTTCTTCCCAGTACAGGTTGATGAGTTCGATGCCCGAGCGATGCATATGAGGATCCTTGATGCTAAACTGAATATACTGGGACAGATACGGGTTGCGCGCGCCGCTTCACCGCGAAAAGGGGCGTCCGAGGTAATCTTCCAGGTCGCGCGCGTACCTGCGGGCGACGATGCAACCCTCGCCTTGAACGCCAGACGGCGATTCCGGCGGGGTCGCTTACTCATCTGGCCTCCTGTGCCGCCACCACCATGGCTGTCGTCAGGCCGGCGACCCACTCATCCCGCTGGTCAAATTTCCCGACCCACCTCTGTGGGTGTTTTACCATCAAACCCCGCGATCAAACATCTAACTGATTTGAGCTTGCAGGATCGCTCATCCGAACGACCCTGCCCGCATGGCGCTCGCTCGGATCAGAAGGAGCGGCTGAGGCGCGCGCCCCACGTCCTGGGGGCACCCCAGTGACCGATATATCCAAACCCGAAATTACCCGTAATAGTCTTGTATGCCTTGTTGCCCAAATTGTTGACGAACAGCGACAGCGTGGTTTTCCTGTCCACATCGGAGATCGTCGCGTTTAGGTCAACCACGGTGTAAGGCCGTTGTCGGTCAAGGGCGTCGAGGTTGAAGTAGGAGAAGACGACGGTCGAATTGTGCCGCGCACTTGCGGTGAGTTCTAGCTCGTTCAACAGTTCTCCGCCAAGATCGAAACGCTTGGATGCACTCGCGTTAACGGTCCACTTCGGCGCGAAATTCAACGTCTTTCCAGCGAGATCGTAGGGGACGAGCGTCAGCAGCTCCGTCGAGGTGAACTCCGTGAACTCCGTGTGCACGTATGTGGGCGCAAGGGTGAAGGTGAGGTCGGGGACTGGGCTGTATCGGATCTCAAGTTCGGCGCCATACGCCTTCGCTTGCGCATTGTCCGTGAGGACGCTGTTCGGGGGAACCGACTTTTCGACCTGCAGGCCCGAATAGTCATAGTAGAAGGCCGCGAAGTTAGCAGTCAGTTTGCCGTTGAGCAGGCGGGACTTCACGCCAAGCTCGTAGGAATCGAGCGTCTCCGGTCCAAAAGCCGGCGCGGAGCCATCGCTTGCCGGCAGGTTGCCGCCGCCGCCCTTGTAGCCGCGGCTCCACTGGATGTAGCTCTGGATTTCTGGCGTGAAATCATATTGAAGGGCAACCTTTGGGAGCAACTTGGTTTTTTTGATGGTGCCGCCCGCGACTGCTACCGTAGGGATGAGGGGTTCAAGGCCCGAAATCGACTCATACTCATTCTTGTCGTAATTGAGGCGCATACCCACATTCAGCCTCAAGGCGTCCGTGAACGAATAGGTCGCGTCGAAGTATGCCGCAAAATTGTCCACTTTGGCTTGCTGGCCAAGATTTTGCGTCAGGACCGCCGCCGGATCCGGATTCTCGAAGATGTAATCTAGAAGACTCTTATATTCCTCGTGGTAATAGAAGGCCCCGAGGATGAAATTAAATTTATCGAAATTTCCGAACAGGTTGAACTCCTGGCTTATCGATTCGGATCGACGCGGCCAAATCGCCGTATATAAGTAGGGAAATGCGGTGCCATCGCCTTCGTTGGCGGTCCGCATCTTCCCAAGGATATAGTTCGTCAGAGACTTGACGGTGATCGCATCGGACGCCTCCCACGTCACGCCTGCCTGGCCGATGAGCAGCTTGTTTACCGCACTGTGCGGGCGATTCGAGATCGTCTTCCAAGGCTCATTCGTCCAATCCACCCCTTCGACCCCGAGGCTGATCGGCCCAACCGGGCTCTGGTCGATCTTGGCCGCATTGTCCTCATCATAGCGGAGCGACAGGTCCACCGTCAGGCTAGACGTAGGTGTCAGGCGCAGCGCGACACGGCCATATTTGGCGTCCGTTCCGCCGCCATTACGCTCCACCACGTTAAGGGGCCTGAGGATGTTTTCGACCGGGCCATCCTGCTTCTCACGTCCGCCGCTGAGCCTGATCTGCACGCCATCGGAGAGTGGCCCTGAGACAAACCCGCTTATACCGACCTGATTGCGGCCTCCTACAATAGCGTCGATGCGCCCCGTCCACGTCTTGGTTGGGCTAGCGGAGATGAAGTTGACCGCACCGCCCGTAGCATTGCGGCCATAGAGAGTCCCTTGCGGCCCGCGCAGGACTTCGACGCGATCGAGGTCGACCGCGCGCAGGGTTCCCATGAAAGGCCGGGGCAAATAGGCGCCATCCGAATAGATCGCGACCGTCGGTTCGGACGAACCAGCCACAGAGGTCGAGCCGACGCCGCGGATAGTCACAATGGTGTTGCCGAAGTTGGGGACGAACACCAATCCAGGAATCACATTGGCCAGGGCTATGGTATCAGTGACGCCCCGGCTGAGAAGGGTGTCGCCACTCACGGCGGTGATCGAAGCGGGAATATCCTGAACGCTGACGCTGCGCCTCAGCGCGGTCACGACGATGTCGGAGCCGTCATTGCCGCCACTCGACGGCGGGGCCTGAGGCTCTGACGCGGCCGACCCGGGCTCGGTTGCGCCGGCACCCGCAGCCACGGGAGTCTGAGCCCTTGCACCAGACGCTGCCAGCGCACATGAGAAAAGTATAAACGCGCCGCTCGACACACCCCAAAAATTCATATCATCCTCCCAGTGTTTCCATACACGGCTTCCGCGCGCCAGGAATTGAAGCGACCATACTCGACACGAGCGTTCCCCTGAAGTGTATTGCCGGGCTGATTGGAGATGATGTTGACCGCACCGGCAGTGGTGGTCTGGCCATAGAGCGTGCCTTGCGGTCCCTTGAGTATCTCGATGCGACTGACATCGAACATTTGCCCTCCGACGAGGGCGGCCGAACCTTGATAGACCCCGTCGACGCTCACCGCTGCGGAGGGATTCCCGTTAGGGCGAAAATCGTCATATCCGATCCCGCGGATGGTGAATGTCTGGATGGTGCGACCTCCGACGAATTGCGGTGAAACGACCACGCCCGGCGTCAGGCGGGACGCGTCCACCAAGTCCTTGACGCCCGCTTCGCGCAGTGCCTCTGGAGACAGGACGCTGACTGCCGATGGAACATCGATCAGCCGCTGGTCGCGTTTCTGGGCCGTGACGATGATGTCGCCACCTGCCTCGACAGGATCGTCGGCGGCGTAAGCCGGGGGAGCCGCGATCGTCAGGGAAGCGAAGGCGGAGGATAGCAGATGAACGCGGCGGAACTTGTGCTGCGATGAGCTGGCCATGAAATCAGTCCTTGGAACATGTATGTCAGAAGAGGGAGAGCGACATCGGCCACCGCCCGGATCGGGGGTGGATCTCGCGTCGCTCAGGACAATGAGGGGCCTAGTCGGAGACGACAGGCCGTTGCGGCATACGCCGGGACCCCGCCCATCGATGGATGTGTGAATACTTCATAGGACCCCCTGCCCGAATCGAACGGCTGTACAGGTAGGTGTATCGTGTGAATCTTCTATGACAGCCGGAGAAACGCTCGTGGGTATCCTGTGCGGATGCGCCGTCGGCGAAGCGATATGCGCGATGCCGTCCTGCTCAGGGAGCAAACTTGGCAACGGTGTGGTGAGGCTCTATCTAGATTGGGAAAGCCAGCCGAATTCGGGCGGAGCTTAATTCGAACGGCTGTACAGAAGGGTGTCAGGTTTGAGTCGCTTGCGATATATGTCCGATGAAGCCTCGCCCCAGGCAGAGCGGATGAGTGAGGCCGCGTATGACCTTGCCGAAGAGAGCGGTCTGGCAGCGCTCAGCGCACGAAGTCTGGCGCGAAAGACAGGAATGAGCCCGTCGGCAATCAATTACCACATCGGCAATCGCGAGCGGCTCATCGCGCAGATCGCGTTCAAGGCTATCGCGGTATCTAGCCGCTGGCGGCAGTCGCAGGCCGCTTTACAGGAAGAGGGTGCCCCGAGGTGGGCCGAGCTTGATCACGTGTTCACGTCGCTGTTGCAGGATCGGTTGAGCACCGGCCGTATGGTGATGGCACTTTTGCAGGAACTGGAGAACGAGGCCGTCGCCAGCGGTCAGACCGCTATCGAAGAGGCGCTGCGCGAGGAAATGTTCGCTGAAACGGCGTTCTGGCGCGATCTGGCAATCCGCCATGGCGAAAGCGTGGATGCGTGTAGCGCGACATCGTCGGTGACTGGTCAGCGACATTGATGGTGATGTGTCAGCGGTGACGTTGGGGATAGTGTCACACGAGGTTGGCCTGGATCAAGAGGCGTTGTCGCGCAGCGATGTCGCTGGCATGGTTTCGATGTCGCTGGGCGATGTCGCTGGATCAGGAGCACTGTCGCGGAGCGATGTCGCTGAGGCCAGGGCGGATCGCCTGCGATAGCTCTCGACGTTCATTTCCAGGATAGTGGCGTGGTGAACGAGCCTGTCGATGGCAGCGACAGTCATTGCCTTATCCAAAAAAATGGAATCCCAACCGCTGAATGGTTGGTTGGCGGTGATCATGATGGAGCGCCTTTCGTATCTGGCAGAGATGAGTTCGAACAGGACGCTGGTCTCTGCCTGGTCCTTGCGGACGTAGGACAGGTCATCGAGGATGAGCAGGTCGAAGCGGTCGAGCCTGGCGATCTCCTGGGTCAAGGTCAGGGACTGACGTGCGGCCTGCAAACGCTGGACGAGATCGGTGGTTCGGGTGAAGAAGACCCGGTATCCGCGCGCGACGAGCTCGTTGCCGATGGCGGCTGCGGCGTGGCTCTTGCCGGCACCGGGCGGACCAAATGCCAGAAGATTGTGGCCCGCCTTGAGCCAGGCATCTCCTTGGGTCAGAGCCATGACCTGGGCCTTGCTCAAGGTGGGAACGAGGCTGAAGTCGAAGGCATCCAGGGTCTTGCCGGGAGGCAGCCGTGCTTCTGTAAGATGGCGCTGGATCCGGCGTTGTTCGCGTTCGGCGAGTTCCAGTTCGGCCAAGGCTGCCAGCAGGCGCGAAGCCGGCCACCCCTCCTTGTCCGCTCGTGAACAGAAGTCCGGCCAGAGACGGGCAATGGTGGGCAGACGCAGCGTGCCAAGCAACATGGGCAGCTGGGCGGTGTCGACAGTGATGCTCATGCGGCCATCTCCCTGGCGGTGAGCAGATCGTCGTATGTGTCAGGCTGGGGAATATCGACGACCACATCGGCCGGCTCTTTGCCGGGGCGTTGGAAGCGCTCCTGCAGATCCCTCAGATCGGGTAAACCCTGGCCATCGAGTATGCCGGTCAGGGTCGCGGCGAGCTCAGCCTCGCAGGCCTGGTCATGCGCAAGCCACAGCAGCCCCACCATGCTGCGGCATGCGGCGGCTTTGGGAAGCGCACCCTCCAGAGCATCCCAGCAGCGGCGATATTCGCTGCGAGGGAAGAGCTTGTCGCGATAGACAAGGTTTGCCAGCGCGTGGGGCTTGGTACGCAGGCTGTGGATCACGTGCCGATAATTGACTACGTGGTCATGACCGCCCCGTCCGCGATCGGGCGCCCTCCCGCGTGGCAGGGTCTCGATGGGCTGCCCGGCCAGATAAAGGTCGATCCGGTCATCGAAGATCCTGGCTCGCAGGCTATGGCCGATGAGCCGGGAAGGCACGGTGTAGAAGACCTTGCGCAGCACGAAGCCGCCCGATGAGGTGACGAGCACCGTAGCTTCATCATAATCGCAGCTGCGGCGTGAAGGTAACGGGCGCAGGTGCTCAGCTTCGATGCGCAAGGCATCGCGCCGCCGGGCATTGTGGCGGCCCACGATCTGGGCGAGGAACGTGCGCCAGTCCTCGATGGAGGCGAAGTCACGTGTCCCGCGCAACTGGAGTGCCTGATCGAGCCGATCCTTAAGGTGACCATGACGGCTTTCTATGGACCCATTCTCATGGGCGACCCCGCGATTGTTGCGGGTGGGCTCCATCTGGTAATCGGCGCACAGGGCGGCATAGCGGGTCCGCAGATCTTCCTGGGCATCTTGCTCCAGGTTGGCGAACGCCGCGGAGAGGCTATCGGTGCGATGCTCGTGCGGCACGCCGCCAAGCTGCCACAGCGCATTCTGAAGGCCGCAGGCCAGCGCCGTGAAGCTTTCTCCTCCCAGCACGACCTCGGCATGCTCCCACCCGGAATAGACCAGCGCGAAGTGATAGATCAGGTGCGGGCTCGGATTGCCGGAGATGGTGACCTTCAGATCGCGGGCGTCAAAGAAATCCGACATGCCCTGTCGGCCTGGCGGATGGTCCTGCCGGAAGATGACCTCACGCTCTGGTCCATACTCGGCCTTCCATAGCCGTATCCGGCGTTCCAGGGTCCTGCGGGCTGGTGTTAGATCGAGACCGGGGTGGCGTTGCTCCAGCTCCCCAAGAATAGAGATGGGCTTCAGGCCCGGCGTGCTCTCGAGCAAAGGCACGATTTCTTTATCCCACAGTTCGGCGAGCGGATCTGGCCTGCCGCCGCCATGACGTCGCTCCCGGCGACGCTCCGATGGCGACCGGGGATCTTTCTCTGTCCGGTAGCCCGTGCTGGTGGAAAAGCCCGCCATGGCGGCGGCCGCTTTTTGCGGGTGTTTTTGACGAAGGGACATGTAGTACCTCTGCTGTTGGTCGGTGATGGGACGGCCAGGCATCCGATCCTCTTCTTGGCGTTGAAGATCGGACCATCCTGACCGCTGTCGCCGCCAACGGCACGGGGAAACCCGCGCCCGTGTGGGGGGAAGCTACGTCCGGGCTACGCCCGGCCTCCGCTTCCCCCCACACGTCATCTACGATGTCGCTGACCCTTCAACTGCGATGTCGCTGTGCATGTTTGACCGACTTATCGGCGGCATGTTCACGCGCGCGCGGCGTGGGCGCGAGCGTCGCTACCAAGATAGTATTCAGTCGGTGGGGCAACTCATGCGGCTGTTTGGCGCCACGATTACAGCACTTGATGAGGCTGTCCAGAATGGCGGCGATCCGCTCGAATTGATTGACGAAGCGGTGGGCTGGCACCGGCTTGTTGCGGCAAAGGCCCAAGTAGATGCCCTTGCTGATCTTGCCGGCGAGGACGCACTGGTAACGGCAACCGAGCGTTACGCCACGCTACGGCGTTTCAGCCCGGCATTTCTGGACGCCTTCACCTTCAAGGCGTCTGGAACAGGGACGGCACTGATCAAAGCCATCGATGTCATTCGCGATGCGAACACACGAAAGTCGCGCGACCTTCCCGATGGCGTTCCACTGCCATTCCCCAATCGGCAGTGGAAGCGTCTCATCACCGAAAGCGGCCGTATCGACCGCCGACGTTATGAAATTGCGATCATGGCAACCTTGCGTGATCGTTTGCGCGCCGGTGATGTATGGATCGAGGGAACCCGCAACTATCAGCGCTTCGATGCCTATTTGCTGGGTCGGCGCGACGCCGCCAAAGTGGCGGATGTGCTTCCGTTCGATTCAAATGCTGCATCCTACCTCGCTGACCGGGCACGAAATCTTGACTGGCGGCTGCGCCGATTTGCCAAGCAGTTGAAAACAAACAAGCTTGAGGGAGTGTCGCTCGAACGAGACCGGCTCAAGCTTCAGCAAATGCCGCCTGTCACCCCACCGGAAGCTGAAGCCCTCGATCGCAAGCTCGATACCCTGCTTCCCCGCGTGCGCATCACCGAGCTGCTGCTTGAAGTCGCCGAACGCACTGGTTTTTTGAACGCATTCCGTGACCTGCGCTCAGGCAAGGAGCACGACAACCCCAGCACGGTACTCGCCGCAATTCTGGCTGATGGCACCAACCTCGGGCTGGAGCGGATGGCCAATGCCAGCGAAGGCGTCAGCTATGCCCAACTCGCATGGACCCACAACTGGTATCTTTCACCCGAGAACTATCAGGCCGCGCTGGCCATGATCATCTCAGCCCATCACGAATTACCCTTCGCGCGGCATTGGGGCGCTGGCACCAGTTCGTCGTCCGATGGCCAGTTCTTCCGGTCGGGGCGGAGCCGTTCAGGGGCGGCGGACGTCAATGCCAAATATGGCGCCGAACCTGGCGTGAAAATCTATTCTCACCTTTCCGATCACTTCGCATCATTCGGATCACGGATCATGTCCGCGACGGCAGGTGAAGCGCCTTACGTGCTCGACGGGCTTGTCCTGGGCGCCGGCAACCTTCCGTTGCATGAGCACTATACCGATACCGGCGGCGCCACCGATCATGTTTTCGCACTCTGCCACCTACTCGGGTTCCGCTTCGCGCCACGGCTGCGCGATATTGGCGACCGCAAGCTGGGTTCGATCGCTGCGCCATCGACATACAAGGGCATCGAAAATCTGATGGGCCGCACCATCAAAACGGCAGCGATCGAGGCCGATTGGGATGACATCGTCAGGATTGTCGCCTCAATCAAGGATGGCACGGTGGCGCCGTCAGTAATCTTGCGAAAACTTGCCGCCTACAAACGCCAGAACAGGCTGGATTTTGCATTGGCTGAACTGGGCCGTATCGAGCGCACTTTGTTCACGCTCGATTGGCTTGAACAACCGGAACTGCGACGTGCCTGTCAGGCCGGTCTCAACAAAGGCGAGGCGAGGCACACGCTTGCCGCCGCCATCTATACCAACCGGCAGGGTCGGTTCACCGATCGCTCGCTGGAAAATCAGGAATTTCGCGCATCTGGGCTGAACCTGCTGATTGCGGCGATTTCCTACTGGAACACGGTCTATCTCGACCGGGCCGCCCAGCACCTCAACGCTGTCGGCACGACGTTCGATGCGGCACTGCTTGCGCACCTTTCTCCGATGGGCTGGGCGCACATCAGTCTGACCGGCGATTACCTCTGGGAGCAGGCCAGGCGACTTCCAGCAGGTGAATTCCACCCACTCAACGAGCCAATGGCGCGGTTGAAGCGTGTAGCGTAGCCCATGTTCCGCTTATGTCCGAGAAATCGTTGTCTGGCGAACAAACCTTGAGGTGACGCCTACTTGCCGTGCTTGGTCCAACCAACGCTGTTTGCACGTTCCAAAGCGACCAAGGCGTCTGATACCGCCTTCTGCGCGACTAGAAGATAACCTTCGGCAATGCTGGGCCATGTTAGCTCATCGAACGGATTTGTGACGTTGCCGCTGAAATAGTCGAGAGCTTCATGGGCGCGTGCAGCCGCCTCGATTACCTTGGCGGTATGTTTCTTTGCCCTGTCAGATTTCTTCATCGTGCCTCATGAAGCCATAGCCCATCAAGAGATCGCAAGCGGTGGCAGCTGCCACCGCTCTACCTTCCGTCAGTTTTGAGCCTGTCACGATCTACGGACAGCTGGGGTAGGACCGGATACTTTAAGGCTTCACGCTCCCGCGCCCGACCTTCATCTATCCCGTATGATGTGCCAATCATCAAACCTACGAAGAACACGGGGATCAAGAGCAGAAGCATCGAGCCGAAGCGTGTTCTACGGCGAGAGCTTTGGATCGCGAGCGCATCACGTTGCAGCTTGAGAGCTGTTATGATCGTCTCGGTAGCAAGGGTGATTTCATGGGCGTCGTCGCCCACATTTGTAAGCAATTGCTCAACGTCCGTCAGAGGGCGTTCCACCTGTTTACCCACTTCGCTTAGATCAGACCAAGCGAGGTTTCTGGAATGAATCACGCGAAGCAAGGTTTCAATGTGACGATCGAGATCGGACACGCCTCTCGATGGCACCGGATCAGACCGGGGAATGTTCATCGTGCGGTTTCCTGTTTCCAAAAGGCATGTGCCATGCACTTAGCGCGAGCGGGACGGCTTCCGCTCCTGCTGGCGAAGCGTCAAATCCTCGCGCGCTATGCGGGTAGCCTCGTTCTGGCGCTGTTGCTCGAAACGGGCCGCAGGAATCGGTCCGCCGTTCTCAATCCGCTTGGCCACCGTTTCCTTCGCGTTCTCGATGTAGCGCGCCTGATCCTCCTTTTTGGGAAAGCGCGTTTTAGCTTCGATTGAGGCCGCCAGGACGTGCGACTGCGCGGCCTTGAATTGCGGATCGGTCGCATTCTCGCGGTGGGAGTTACGGCGGAATTGCTCGGCCGCTGCGCGAGACTCGGTAGGGTCTTGCTTTGCCATGCTCGCTCTTTTCGTAGGGTCTTGAGCTTCGCGCGCCTTGTCACGCGCCGCCAGTCTTTCTCCCTCAAGCTTCAGCTGGGGAGAAGGCTCGAAGTCTTTGACGGCGACACCGGCGCGGGCGGCTTCCAGATAGACCGCCTTCTTGAAATCATCGCTGCCATGAACACGGATCGACTGCCAGCCATTATGCTTCGCAATGGCGACCGCATCGCCAATCGCATGGTCCTTGTTGATCCGAATGCCATCTTGTCCCTTGATCGACATATCGGGCTTTTCATCGCGGCCGCTCCGAAACAGATCGTCGCCTACGCGCAGATATTTGCGTTCGATCTGCGCCGGAAGGGCCAAGGTTGTATCCTCGACCTTCTTGTCTTGGTTCGCCGTCTTCGACGGAGCGTCGGCGCGGGAGGGCGCAGGCTCTGATTTTTCCGCCTTCGACCGTTCGCCCTCAACAATATTCAGCGCCTTGTCGGCCGGGGCCGATGGTGCCGCTTCGCGCTTTACCGTCCGAGGCCAAGCCTCAACATCGGCCAGCGCGGCGCGCTCGCGGGGCTCCAATTCAGCGGCAGGCGCCCCGCGTTTTACGGCGCTATGATAGTCCCTAATAGCAGGGCTTAAGTATTGCCCCACCGGCGTTGAGCCATCGTTCTGCCAGTCCGTGGATGCTAGCCAAGCAGTTTTGCCACCTTTCTGCATCGTCAGCGAATGATCGCCATTGTCCGCCTTGACGTAAGCCTGCATCGCATCGGGAAGAGTAGCGAACGACTGTTTGCTGTTCCCCGGTCCGCCGCGAACTTCGAAAGGGCGTGGCTCAGATGCACCGCGCTGGCTTGTGTCATCATCGGCCATATTCTTCTCCTTCACTTAGAACTAGATCCCGGCGCTGGCCTTCCCACTCCTCTTTTGTCGGGTCGGGACCAATAATGTCGTCGAAGTCGATTTCATCGAAAGCCATGCTGCCGTCCTTCACTGTCAGGTTCGGCATGTCGCGATCGAGGGCGAGAACGTCTTCGGGAATGTCCTGCACCTGGTCATCGGCCAGTGCGGAATAATCGTTGAAAGCCGCCAGCTCTTCATCGCTCAGATCATCGATGGTCGCGATCGGGGCGATCGGCTTGGGCAGCGCCGGCACTTTCGGCGCAGGCGTCAAGCGCGAGCGGAACACGGCATCCTTGAAGTAGCGAATTTTCTTCCCGCGAATGACGGGGATACCGCCCCGGATGACGAGAATATCGTCTTCGGGCAGCTGCATCAGCTCTTGAGGGAGCATCAGTGCGCGCCGCTGTTCGGAGATTGTCTTGCTTCGATTGGCGAGCAATCCATGTATCGTCAGGGACCGGCTTTCCGCATCCTGACCGAGATAACCGAGGCGTTCGGACAGTTCCTTTGCGACCCGCAGTTCCTTGGGCGTGAAGGCAATTTCGACCCCGCAGTTTGATACGATTTCGTCCGCGCCATGCTCCCCATAGACATTTCGCAGCTGGGAGCGTGACTGGATGACGGGAAGCAGACGAAGCCCATAGCCGCGCACATAGGAGAACGCATTTGCAATGACCTGGGCGCGGCCGAGCCGCGCAAATTCGTCCAGAATGAGCAGCACGGACAGCTTTTCGCTATCGTCGGGCAGTTGCCGCGTGTTGAGGTCGATCAGCTGTTGGAAAAACAGATTGTAGAGCGGCGCGACCCTATCGAGTTCATCCGGCGAAACGCCGAGATAGATCGAGGTCGGGATGCGGCGAAGGTCCGTCAGGGAAAAGTCGCTTTCGGCAGTCGCGCGATCGACAATCGGATTGATCCAGAGATTGAGCTTGGAGGTGACGGTCTGGATAATGCCGGTGAATGTGTTGTCAGCGCTGGACGTAAAATCGCTCAACGCAGCGCGGCACCCTTCCGATAGCGCACCATCGCCGGCTTCCTTGGCGAAGAATGCCTTCATCCCTGGCATCGTGATGGTCCGGTAGATCTCGCCAAACGAGAAGGGACGTTCAGGCTTGGCCGCGATCCACGATGCAATGCCGACAAATGCCGTGCGGGCTGATTCCGTCCAGAACGCCTCGCCCTTTTCCGGAGGCACGAAGAGCATCGTGGCGATCTTCTGCAATTCGACCAGAACCTCAATCGGGTCGGACCTGTTGATGTAGCTGAGCGGGTTGTAGCGGGCCGTGCGGCCTTCCCTGTCCGTAGGGTTGAACAGGACAACCTTTTGGCCGCCTTTGCGGCGGAAACCCGCCGTGATTTCGTAGTTCTCACGCTTAATATCGAGCACGACAACCGAATCCGGCCATTGCAACAGATTGGGAATGACGATGCCGACGCCCTTGCCCGATCCGGTAGGGGCTTCGAGCAATACATGCTCCATCTTACCCACCATGAGAAAGCCGTTGCGGAAAAAGCCATTGCGGAAGCGGCCGAGCACAATGCCCTTTTTCGCGCGAAGGCCCGCCTTGCGGATTTCACCTTCGCGCGCGAAACGAGCTTCACCGTGAAGGTTCTTTTTCGGCCGCAGGACGATCGCCATGAGCAACACCGGCAACGGCACGCCTATGACCGCGCCTCGCCAAAGCGCTTCGGTCACGACAGGATCATGCCGGTAATACCAGAAGAAGCCGGGGAGCGTGAGCGGATCATAAGCCGCGGCGGGCATCTTAAGGAAGAACCACGCCACCGTGCCGGTCAGCAGGCCGATCAGCAGGAGCGTGATCGGAAGGAGGACGAGGGCCAGTGCGAGCCTGTTAGAGCCTGTTTTCTGGATCAAAATATATCTCCGTCACGCGAAAGCGGCCTTCGACCTTCTTGGTCTGCACGACCACATCAACCAGCAGCTTGAGCAGGCTGCGAATGTCGTCACGGGCCAGATCGGCGCCGCCCTCGCTTTCCTTGACCAGCAATGTCAGCTGTTCGAACGCGAGTTCGGCCGAGTCCGCATGGATCGTCGTGATCGAGCCGGGATGGCCTGAGTTGACGTTGCGGAGATAGAAGAACGCGGTGCCGTCGCGCAGCTCCTGCAACAGTATCCGGTCAGGCCGCATACGCAGGGCCGATTCCAGAAGATCCTTTGCAGAGATTTTCGCGGTGCCCTGCTTGTCCTTCGCGTAGAGCATGTGGACCACGTTGCGATGCGGAACGACCAATTCGCGCGTGTCTTCGATCGTCAGCAGCCGCTCATGCGGCGGAATGAGCTGGATCAGCCCTTTAGAGAGCGTCGTCTTTCCCGAGCCGGTAGCGCCCGAAATCAGGATATTCTTGCGGCCTTGGACCGCCTTTTGGAAAAATTCGACGTGCTTTCCTGCGTCGAGCAGATCGCGCAATTCAACATCGAGCGGCGAGACTTGCCTAGTTGCGATCTTTGTCTCGCTAAACAGCCCACCGCGCTCGAAGTCCTCCATCGTCAACGTCACCGATGACGGTTTGCGGATGGTGATGGACACGGTGCCGGCAGGGACAGCAGGCGGCACAACCAGCTGCACGCGCTCACCGCTGGGGAGGATTGTGGAGCAGATCGGCGTGGACTGGCTTATGTCCTGATGCGTGAAAGCCGCCGCTGCCCGCGCGAGCGCGAGCAGCGACTTTTCATTGAGGTCAGGCAATGTCTCCCAGGACCATCCATTGCGCGTTTCAATCGCCGCTTCGCCAGCCTTGTTAATCACCAGCTCCGTTACGTCCTCACGCGCAAGAAGAGGACGCAGCGGCAGCAGGGCGTTTTCGAGGACAGCCGTATTGCTCACTGGCCGCGCCTCAGCCGCAGGCCGTAGATGTTGGAGAAATCGAAGTCGCGAGCGACCATAATCCCCACTTCCGCGCCCTGATTGATGCGAAGCACCGGCTGAATCTGCATCGTGTCCCGCAAGATCGTGTCCGACGCTTGGCTGGGAACCCGCGTGACATTATCGGCGTCGGAGACTTCCGAGGCGGCGATCGAGGCGGCATCGTTGAGCGAGCTGAACAACAGCGCGGCCCCGAAGCGTTCCCAAAAGAAGTTCTTCACGCCGCCTGCCATACCTGAACGGCCAAGCGCGTCGCTGGCGGGCGAACCTACGTCGATCGCCACGCCGCGAGGCGTAACCGCGCGGTTCCATACCGCAAAGAGACGATATTTGCCGCGCTGGACGCCGGTTTGATATTCGCCCAAGACGCGCGTTCCCTTTTCCAGCAGGACGACGCGGCCGTTGTCCGAATAAATGTCGCGGGGAATGATGCAGCTGACATATCCGGGCTGACTGGAATCCATCGCCGTTTGCAGCACGCACGGAATGAACGACCCTGCGAGGATCAGCATATCGCGGTTGCCAATGTCGCGGCCTGACACCCGATCAATTTGCGAGGTTTGGCGCATGTTTTCGAGATTTGTCCGGCGCGATCCACCTTGCCCATCACCATCGGCCGACGCACCAATCAACTGCGCGCCCTGTGCTCCTGTGCCGCCGCCCATGGGCAGGCCGGTGGCAGCTGCCACCGCTCCACCGACCCCGCCGCCGTTTTCGCCACCATAAGCCATGATCCCGGCGCGGCGTTGGGCCTCAGCGATGACTTGCCCCTCAGACTTTTGGGGGCGGCCATTCGCGCCGCCCGTGCGGGGCGCTTGGCTTCCATCAAGCGCCGGCACTTCCGTCATGGGCACCGGCGCGTTCGGATCATTTGGCGCATCGGCAAGCGTGGGCGCTATGATCGACTTGGGATCGTAGTTGGCGAGCTGCCTTTCATCCGGCTTTTCCGCTTTCTCGGCCTTTTCGGTTGGATCGCTCCGCATCGCGTCGATTGTGCTGAAACCGAGAACGATCGCGCCGCAGGCAACCGCCGCGAGAACGACCGCCTTTTTGGGGTCGATCGACCTGTTCGGCAGAGCGGCAATCTTCGCCTGGCGCTCGCTTTGCCGCTCAATATCTTCGGGATCGGGCACCGGCTCAGACGCGAGGGGCCGGTTTTCGACCGTCTCGCCCTGCGAGATGATGTTGTCGCCATGCGGCGCGTTGTCATGATCGTTCGCAGCCATTTTATTGAACCCCCGTGGTTCGCTCGACTAGGCCAGAGGCCGTGTCAGTTTTGGGATCGCGCCCGTAATAGTCGGTTTTCTGATTGTGGATGCAGAGCACTTCGAGGCCCCGGCGCAGCCGGATTGTCCTGTAAACCCCGTGCAGCACCACATATTCATCGCGCACATCGAAGGAGGCGATGGCTTCCGATCCATCAGGATTGACGACGAAGAACGCCGGCAATTCACGCTGGTTGGGGAAGCGCATCACGGTGAACTGTCCATTGTCAGACACTTCGGAGGGCTGGATGGTCGTCGATCCTTGCATGATGTAATCGGCGTTGCGTGTGCCTTCCAGCACGCCAATATCGAGCGCGGACTTCACCGCGCCGCGTTCCAAGGCTTTCAGCTGGGCCAGCTGGGCCATTGCGGCTTGCGCCTGCGCCTCGGCCGCTTCCTGTTCAGGATAGCGGAAAACGACCGTATAGAAGCCGCTGCCGCGCTGCGTTGGCGACAGAGCGAAGCGGTAGCTGCGCGGGCCGTAGCGTGAACGGGTTATGACTGTCAGGTTCGTGCGACCCGCGCGCTCGCGCGGTTTGATGAAAAGCGAATTGGCAGCCGGTGCGACTTCCCAAGACACGGTATCGCCCAACGCCACATGCTCGACTACTTCATCCTTGGCGAAGACGATTTCCGTGGCGATGCGGAATACACCCGGAATCTCATAGACTTGCCGATCATTGTAGTTCGCTTCACGAACCCGGTGATCGAGCACCGTCGCATGAGGCGTTTCTTCGGCCATCGCCGGCGACGCAGCTAGCGCGATCGCGAGCGCAAACGGGGCGCTCCACTTCAACACGGTCATTGGGGCACCTCCACGTCAGCGCGATAGCTCTCGACCTGATAGCCAAGCGGATTCTTGAAGCGGTCCACTTCCTTGCTCGGCGTGCCATCGACCTTGTATTTGATGGTCGCGACGGCATCGGTTTTGGTCGAGTTCGAGCCGGTCACAGATTCCTTAGTGAAATAGACCTGCGCGACGTTGCCGCCCAGGAACGACACCCGCTTGATTTCGACAAAAACATCAGTGCGGTTCGCAAGGATGTTTTGCGGACTTTGGGGATTGTCGGTCTTGTAGAAGCGTGACCACCGATCCTGTTCGGGCCGCGCCGACATGACCATGACCGCATCGAAATATTCTTCGCGAGCGGCCGCTATCCAGCCTTCGCGATAGCGGACATAGGTAGCGAGGAAATACTTACGGACCGCCTCGTCATAGGTGATCGTCGCGTCACCGTGGAGCTTGGCGGCGATCGACGCCTCGCCCGTGTTACGGTCCACCGTGATAACATATGGCTCGACCGTTTTTAGAGGCGTCAGGGCTGCAACGGCCACAACGCCAGCAGTCGCCAGGGCGCCAGCAACGCCAGCGACGACCCACGCCAGCTTTTTGGAGCGCTCGGCCGCCGCAAGCTTGTCACGTTCCCAGCTTGCAGCCTCTTCAAAATAGGCTTTCAGCTCGTCCTTTGGAATACCAACTGCCATCGTAACACCTCAGCAATTCGAGTAGATCGGGCCGCGCAGCGAGGCGCTTAGACGCGGCACTTCGACCGCCCGCGATGCGTCCGACTGTTCATTGCCCGGAGTGGAGGGGTCTGCCGGGGCCGCGTCCGGCGTTGCCGGTGCACCCTGATTGAACACGTCCACATTTGCCGGCGCGGTTCGCTGTGCGGCCTGATCCGGGATTGTGGGGAGGGTAAGCCCATGCGGATTTGCAGGCCGCATCGGCCCCTCACATTTGGCTGGCTTTTTGACGGGCTGACCTGCGCAGGCCGCCAGCGCCAGGCAGATTCCGAGTCCAAGCAACTTGCGCATATTCGTTCCCTCAAGCTCTGGTGATTGTGTTTCGGTTGCGCCAACGGCGAACCGCCGACGAGAAGCCCCGCCCCATGCTGGCCCCCATGGCGCGGGCATCGCTGGCCGCGTGCCCTGCGCCCGTTGCAACTGCCCCGCCACCCTTCGTCACCGCGTTGCCGAACTGCGTCACCATTGCAGCCGCGCCGCCGCCAAGTGAGGCAGCTATTCCGGGGATTTGGATGAAGAAAAAGCAGGCGAGAATGTAGAACGCGATGATCCGGATACAGGTGCTCCAGATGTTGTCAAAATCGCCATCGAATGTTGCTGTTGCCGATTCAGCGACATTGGCCACAACGAGCACAAGAAGCATCGCAAATAGCGACAACATCAGAAAGTTGAGGACGCTGCCGAGCCATGAGAAGAAGTAGCTTCTGGTGGAATCAAACAGCAGCGCTGCTACGAAGATCGGCCCGACCACCGCCAGACAGGCGAGCGCAAACAGCGCATAGAGCACGATCACAAAGCCGACAGCCAGTGCGAACAGAGCCGCG
Organism: Sphingobium indicum BiD32; assembly: GCF_000382885.1. Lineage (GTDB taxonomy): Bacteria > Pseudomonadota > Alphaproteobacteria > Sphingomonadales > Sphingomonadaceae > Sphingobium > Sphingobium japonicum_C. The sequence goes on along the minus strand of NZ_CAVK010000015.1, from coordinate 9,835 downwards.
ATCGCTGTCAAAAGAATGATGATAGTGGCACCGATACACAGCATAATTGCGGCCGCAGCGCCGGGAATATCAGTCAGTGAGGCGTGTTCCTCTGCGTATTTCTCGGTCGCATCCTGCATCGCGAGCAGTGCATCATCGACCCGCGCCCACATCCCATCGAAAGACCCACCAACGCCGTCCGGTGAGCCGCCTACGATCGAGGCAAACTCATGCGGCAGGCCGGTCACGATCATCTGTGCGAGCGATGCTCCATAGAGGTTTGTCACAGCATAATAGAGCGCGGCCAGCATAAGCGAGCGATAGACATATTCGCGGAAGGGGTATTGCACGGCCCCGCGCATAATCGCGTAGCCTAGCAGGATTATGTAAATGATCATGCCAGTGCGGAGCGGTCCAGCGATCCACCCAACAAACCCAGCATAGTTGGACACAACTACCGAATTGAGTTCGTTGGTGAAGCCCTGATAGGCATTCGTAAATAGATCGTATTCCACCAGACCGCTCCGATTAGATATAATTCAAGCTGTTATTACAGCCTTACATTCCAGCTGCCTTCCGTGCTCGCGCACGCTGCTCATCACGTTTCCGCGACCTTTCAATGGAGGCGATTTTGTTCTTTATGCCTCCGCAATTGCGAGCCACTGGCATGGGGAGGTCCGACTGTTTGAGTTCGCTGTTCACGATCTTGTCGCACTCAGCGACGATCACCGGAATCTGATCTTCATGAGTTTTGAGCCAATCAACGTCATGATAGGTCATTAAAATCTCGGGAAATGTGGGCGCGCGTTCGCAGCCGGCGAGCAAGCCGGCTGCGCTGATCGCAAGAAGGACCATTTTCTTCATGGTCAAATTCCAGCTGCCGCCCGCGCTCGCGCACGCTGCTCATCGCGTTTGCGCGACCTGTCCGCAAAAGCTTCGGCCGTGTGCGCCGCGGCCTCCGCTCTGCGCGCTCGCTCCAACGCTTCGACGCGGAGCTGGTCGTTCATCATCGACGCGCTTTCGAGCTGGATGCGCGCTTGAAGGTCAGCAACTTCCTTGGCTGTTGATGCGGTCGCAAGTCGATTGCGCAGCTCTTCCAGACCCTCACCGCGCGATGTGGCCGCTTCGCCCATGCCTTCGGCCATGGCCTTGTCCATCGCGATCGAGCGAGCTGTCTGATAGCGAACGTCAGTCTGATCGCCATTCGCGGATACGCCGAGACGTTCGAGCATGTCCTGATAGATCGCATCAGATCGCCCGCCGTAGCTGCCGCCGCCGCCAAAATCGCCGCGCGCCATGCGTTCGAGCGAGTTCACATCAACGCCCAGGGTGCGAAGTGAATCTGTCTTAAGCTGGTTGGCGATCGAGGAAACATCGGTCAGCTGGTTCAACCCTTGGTAGAGCTGCTGCGCTTCCGCAATCTGCTGGCGACCTTGCTCGATCATCTGCATGGTCTTCTGGATTTGTTCGATATGCTTGAGCACCGACGTGCTATCGAACACAGGGATACCCTGCGCACTGGCTGGCGTCGCGGCCGCAAGGCTCCCGATCGACACAGCCGCCAAGATAAGCTGCTTCATAGTCTCACTCCTTTCAGCTTGGGCGCCGGCGCCGGTGAAATTCCGGCAACCAGAGCTTCGGATCATTGCCCAGTTCGGCAATCACTTCGCGGGCCACGCCCGTTGTTTCAGCGCGGCCCGACAGCACGGCCAGTTCATCGTCCATGCCAATGAGATCCAGGCCGACCACAACGGAGTCATGGCCCTGCTTCACGAGGAATTTGCGGCTTTCCGGCGACAGCTCTTCGCGCACCAGCTTAAATTCCGCCTCCGAGAGCGAGAAGCCTTCGATGTAATCCCGGCGCTGGCCGAACGGATTGGGCAGGAAGATTTTCGTCGCGACCTGCTCCAAGATCGAATGGCTGATCGTGGACCGCAGCGCGTCCGCAGGCGACTGTGTTGCAAAGACGAGGAACGCATTGCGCTTGCGGTATGTCTTGAGGCCATCCTGCGCGAATGCCGTGAACGCCGGATCGGCCAGCGCCTTCCAAAATTCGTCAATCGCAATAACCATGCGCTCGCCTGTCAGGAGCGCGTCTATCCGCTCGAACAGGTAGAGCATGACCGGCGTGCGGATTTCCGCGTTTTCGAGGAAGTCGGTCATATCGAAGCCCACGAAACGGGCTTCGAGAGACATGGAATCTTCCTCATTATCGAAAACCCAGCCAAGGTTCCCCTCGGAGGTCCACTTGACTAGGCGCGCGCCGACGCCGCCCGAGTCCGACATGCCGAGCATGGTCCGCAGCGCCGACAGCGAGCGTTGCTCGCGTGGCAGCTTCATCACGGCTTCGATGCCATCGTCGATCAGGTGCGATTCCTGCACCGTGATCGGCGCCCCCTCTTGCTTCACCAGCTGGCGGATGAAGCGACCGAGGAACGCGCGATGGGAAGCCGTATTGTCGAGCGCCTTGAGCGGAGCGAAGCCCGTAGGTTCCCCGTTGCGCAGCGCGAGATAGGTGCCGCCGCTGGCTCGGACAAAAATTTCCGCGCCTTGATCCTTGTCGATGAAGATATGGCGCGCGTTGAACTTTTCGAGCTGCGCCATCAGGAAGTTGACCAGCACCGTCTTACCGCCGCCCGATGGACCAATGACCATCGAATGGCCCAGGTCTGCCGAATGGAAATTGAAGTAATAGGGGCTGCGAGCGCTTGTCTTGAGCAAGGCGACCGCAGGCCCCCAATGATTGCCGTCCTCGTGCCCTGCAGGGAACGTATGGAAGGGCGAGAACGCCGAGAAATTATATGACGTGATCGGCGCGGGGCGCGCCCTCCACGCGAAGTTGCCGACCAGCTGCGACCAATAGGCAGCTTCCAGCGCCGCGCTTTCGCGGGCGGCGACCATGCCCGTATCGGCCAGCGCCGCGCGCGCGATCGACATGTTATCGCGCAGCTTCTTCAAATCTTCCGCGAACACCGTCAGCGTGAAATGATGGTCCCCCAGCACAAAGCGGTTCGATTGCAAATCGTCGGCCGCGTCGATCAGCTCATCCATCTGGCTGATCGCCTTGTCACCGGCGTTCGCCATTTGGGTCTGGCGAAGCCGAAACCGTTCTGTTGCCGCTGTGCGCGACAGGAACGTGAACGACTGCGTTATGGCGAGGCTGAAATCGACCGAAAGCAGCGATTCAAACTGGCGCGGCGTTGTCGATGACGGATACTCGCGAATGCCGAAAATGCCGCCGAACATCGAATGATCGGCGTCGCGGACCTCAAATGTCTCAGCGCCGATGATGGCGCGGCTCGCATAGAGCGCCGAGCCGAGACGGCCACGGACCAGAGGACAGCGCCGATAGCGCCCGGTCATCACCTGGTTCAATATTTCCAGCGGTTCGGAGAACAGGAGACCCCGGTGCTCATAGATGCCGACACGGCGCGGACGAACGCGCAGCAGTAGCTTTTCCAGATCGCGCACCTTGTCTTCCAGCAGCTCTAGAGCTTCCGCGATATTGGCGTTCTTGTCCTCCTGCTTCTTGCGCAGGAAATCCATCAGCTTGTCGGTCGCGTTTGCTGTTGGGCGGATCACGACCGTCATGAAGAAGCGGTTGCGGAACATGCGTTCGGCCGTCATCCGCTCATAGTATTTTTGATCGAGCTTCGCGGCGAAATGCGAGCGGAACGTGCCGCCTGGATAGTCGCGCACGCGCATCCGCAACATGTGCGTCCAGATCGAAAGCCGCTCGTCATGGATATTGCGCCAGACCCCGTTGAGGCGCGTGTGCCAATCATTCAGATCGCGCACGTCCGAAGTCTCAAAGGGCCGTCCATCCAGTTCGAGCATGAGCATCAGATCGCCGTTATCGAGGGCGACCACATGCTCATTGACATGCCGCGAATACGGCAAGAATTTCTCGGGCATTTCCTCCCGTTTGGCCTTGTCAAAAGGCACCTTCTCCGCGAGCGCGCTCTTACCGAACACCACGACCAAATCCCTTTCGCTTGATTCCGTAGAGCGGCAGCGGCGTGTAGCTCGATCCACCCCAAAAGACGCGGTTCCGGTTCGCCGCTTTGGTCCGGCCCCACAGGAAGATCAGCCGGAATGCGTTCACGTCATGCCGAACGATAAGCCGCGCCATCGCATAAAGCGCGACGGCGGCCGCGCCGCCGTAGAGAGGATTGCCCGAACCAACTAACGTGATTGCGCCCGCCATGATGATGAGCGCGCCCGCTTCAATGGGAACACCCGCCCACAAAGCGGGGCGGGTGACGGCCAAGAACAGCGGGTCTTTTGTCATTTCTTCCTGACCGTCCATCCCCGATCACCCCGTAATCGTGTCGACGATCCAAGGCGCGGAGAACACGATCACCACGCCAACTACGACCGTGACGAGCATCTGCACCGACGCGCGGCCGAGGAACCACAGAAGGCCAACGACGATGATCGCGATGATCGCAAGCGTGCGGAGCAAACCGTTGCTCAGCAGGCCGAGAATGTTGTCGGCCAGGCCTTCAAAGTTTGCCTGCGCAAAAGCCGGCTCCGCTACGAGCAGGCTTGCCAGCAGCGACAGGGGCAGCGCGCGCGCCATGAGCGGCGAGGGCTTGAGACGCGCGAGCAGCGCATCGAGCCGGGATTCAGCCTTGATCTTCCAGATACGAAACATTCGATAACTCCTATCTTCGCCTTACGAACCAATCCGCGCGTGTTGGGCGCGGCCGAAAACATCCCACGCAGGCGGTGCAGGCGGTGGAGCCGCCTCCATGTTCTCCGCTGCGATTTCCGCCAGCTCCACCGGCACACGACCGGCGCCAGTGTCGCTCATGGCGGCGCTGGCGGGCTGATCGCCCACGATGACAGTCGGGATTGCGGTCGCAGGCCGACCGCTGACGCGGCGACCTGCGTTCTCCACGCGGGCGACATAGCCGTTGCGGAAACCTCTCGATTGAGAGCCTGTGTTATACATGCTGAGTGCGACCCGAAGGGCCTCTTGCGGGGTGCGCCCCGTCTTGGCCGAACGGAAATTGGACAGGAGCACCCGGCCTGCCGCTTCGATATTGGAGCACTGCTTGAAAACAGTGTCCCACGTTAGGCCGAGCCATCCCATGTTGCGTGAATTGATTTGGCCGAGGCCGAGATCCACGCTGTAGCCGCGAGCCACATAGGAGCGCGCGGTTGCGATGGCCTCAGCCTCATTACGCGGACGGCGAGGCTGACTGGCCACGCCGTTGACGTTGATCGCAAAAACATAGTTCGAAGATTCCGCATCCACGATCGCGGCGATCGTATGCGGCGCTACCGCTGGGGCGCATTGCGCCGCCAGCGAAAGAACGGCCCCGGTTTCGAGGAACACGTTCCCGCTCCCGGTCAGTTGCGCGGCTGATAGTAGGTCTGTTGCCGCCCGTCAGTCCAAGTGACCGTCAAGCGACCAGGCCTCCCATCATCCGGCTTCTTGTATTTGGTCTTGGCGATGCCCCCGCCCGTGCATGTCGGGAAGCTGCCGCCGAGAGCCAGCACGCGCCACAGTTTCGTTATCGGTGGAACACAGGCTGGATATTGCGTCGGACCACCCGGGTTGGAGATGCACAGCACAACCTCACATGCCCAAGTATTATCCGACGCTACAGCGGGGGTCGATTGCACCGCAGCCCCCACCAAGGCGGTCGCGAGCGCGAAATTAAAAGCTTTCATCGCTTTCTCCCTCGTCATCGAGATTTATGCACATATCACGATGAGGGGGAAAGGGAAGCCTAAAACGCCAATTTGTTGCTGCATTGTTTGTCGGGAACCAATCGGATATGGTCATCCTCATATCCGTAATCGAGCACGACATGCCGCACAGCGCTTGACAGTCGCTTGTAGGTTTTAAGCGTTGGTTGCTCGAATAGGCAGACATTCAGCCACTTATCGCCACGCCACGATACTTTGACATTGATGATCCATTCACTCGACGGCAGTTGCGCAATTTCGACCGCTTGGATCATTCCCCCAGCAGGGCGGCGGGTGGTTAGTTCGCGCTCAAGGATCGGATCATACTGCCAATCGTCGCTATGCGGCATCGTGATTTATTCCCTTTTACCGATTAGGATATGTCTATCCTCGCTTTGACGGCGAGGGCAACCCGGCTTGTCGTCTCTTGCCGCGCAACCACATTACAGCCATTAAGCGTGTCAACACGCTTATTCCGGCACCACACCAACCTCTTGTGTTCTAGACCTATGGCGCGCCCGAAAAGACAGGAAGACCCTCTTCTCCCGGTTCCTTTGCCCCGGCGTCGGCCGAGCCGCGCCAACACGCGAAATCTCGCAGCATCGGTGAAACCCGAGCTGGCGGCCGAGATCAAGAACCTCGCTGAGCGCGAACAAACGTCCGTTGCTGCCCTGGTCGAAGAGGCGACGATCAATCTCTTGAAGGCACGCGGGATCGAATATCCCGACTATCTGCGCCACTACCGCAAATTGGCGTGACGAGCGCGTTATAAGCGTGCGCGCACGCTTATTCTTGCCAACCCCTTAAACTTGAGCCAGTTATGACGCGCTGATTCCGCCTTGGAGTCGGCGATTCATCTGTTGCGTGCGGGGTGGCTCCCCGAGGCGACAGGACAACAAAAAACCCTCGCTTGGCTGAGCGAGGGCTGTTTGTGCCACCGAAGTGAGCGCTTCTAACTTGGCTCTCTTTATCGGTGGTGCTGCGGCGAAAGTCAATCTCGAAAGCGTGCTTTCGGGAGCGATGGTGCTTGGCCTCGCGGGACCGACGAAGGGAGGTCCGCATGACCACTTCCATAGGCGCCGTGCTGCGTAGCACCGGCCTCGCCACGATCGACCGCGCCTTGCTTGCGCGTGCCGAAAAACCGCGCGTCAAAGTCTGGGCCGGCAGCATCGCCGTAGGCCACGAAAAGCGGGCCAAGGCTTACACACCGATCCGCAATGCTCGCCAGATGCGCGAGATGATCGAAGCCGCAAAGCTCTACGAGCGGCAAACGCTCGCGCAGCGGCGGACAACCACACCGCGCATTCGCAACGGAGCTATCGGACAGGCCGGCATCCAGATCATCGAGTTCCTGGCCCGCGTCATCGACTATAGCACTGGCGCGCTGTTCCCCAGTCTTCACACGATCATGGATGGAACCGGCCTCAGCAAGAATTGCGTCGTTCAGGCGCTTTCGCGTCTCAAAGACGCGCGAATTATCGACTGGTTCAGGCGCTACGAGCCGGTTCCCGACCACGAAGCGCAAGGCGCTGGCCCGCGCATCAAGCAGGCCACGAACGCCTATCGCTTCCTCTTCCCCGCCTTCCTCTCGAAAATCTTCGCTGCTCGCCGCCGTCGCGGCGTCGCGGCCGATCCAGCCCCCGCTTGCGAACAATATCGCCAGATCGAGGCGGCGCGCGACATGGAGCGCATGAGGGATCAGCTGCCCCTATGGGAGCTAACCCGCGAAGAGCGGGACAAGCGCGAGCTGGCGGACATTCTCGCCAGCCTGGGCCAAGCGATTGAGGCGAAAGAACGTGAGTCATCCGCAAGTGAAGATAACCGGCGGAGATATTTATATTGAATGGCCCTAGTCGGGCCATGCGCGATATTGGCATGTATCCCGACCGTTTGCCCGCCATCGTGAAATGTGTATAAATCCCAATGTCGGGATACCGTTGACGAAAGAAGTTCGATGCAGATGGACGTCGAAGCACGCGCACGTCAGATCGTAGCGGATATGGGCGGCCACTGGCGCGGCTCATATGGCATGGTTTGCTGTCCAGCCCACAACGACCGCAATCCGTCGCTCCAAGTCACCCCCGGCAAGAAGGCCGTCCTATTCAAATGTTGGGCCGGTTGCAGTCAGGAAGCCGTCTGGTCCGCGCTCAACAGCCGCAAAATCAATCGCCACACGAGCGGTGAAACGGTCGATCGCGCGCCCGAACCCTCGCGCCGGAAGCTCGCCCTCCAACTATGGGATTCCGCCGCGCCGATCGCAGGCACCGCGGCTGAACGCTATCTGCGTTCGCGCGCAATCGACCCGACCGGCCTCAAGCTCCGCTTCGCTCCGCGCTGCATCGTTGGTCCGCCCGACGCCCGCGAAGAGCATCCTGCCCTTCTCGTGCCGTTCGAGGCCGACGAAGGCATAATCGCCGTGCAGCGGATCTTGCTCGATCCAGCAACCGGCGAGAAACGCTACCATGCGGCGCTGCGCGAGGCGAAATTGACGCTCGGCCTGGTCCGACACGCCGCCATGCGGATCGGCGGCCAGCCAACCGGCGATGTTCTGCGCCTCGCGGAAGGCTTCGAGGAAGCCGTTTCCGTCACCCAGCTTAGTGACGGGAAATTCAAGGTGTGGGGCGCTGGCGGCATTCGCCGCTATGGCCTGATCGCGATCCCCGAACGCATCCGCAAAATCGTCATCTACTCGCAACACGGCCAGGAAGCCGCACAGGCCATAGAGGACGCGCGCGACCACCTCACTGCCAACGACCGCGAACTGAAAATCATCCTCCCGCCAGCCCCGGCGCCGATGGACTGGAACGACATTCTTCAGGAGAGAGCCAGGTGCTGATCCGAGGTTTCAAAAAATGGCCGCGAAATCAGCAAATCGCGTTGCCCATTCTCTCTGTTTTCGCGTTCGGCGCGCTGTTCAATCAGATGCAGGCGAGGAATAGCGAGCCGGTTTCAATCCATGTCGAGAACCCGCGCATTATCGACGGCGATACGCTCGAAACGCTCGATAAAAAGCGGGTGCGGTTGTCGGGAATTGATGCGCCGGATGAGGACGGCAAGGGCAATGTGCCCAAGATCGCAGCGCAGCTCTATTTGGAAGAGCTGGTGAAGCAAAATGGCGGCATGGATTGCACGAGCGATTTTCAGGACGAAAAGTTGACGATCGAGCCGATATGCAACACGCGGCGGACGAGCTGGGGCGGGTCTAACCTGTCGTGCCGGTTTCGGTCGAATGGGGCATCTGTTTCGGCAACGATGGTACGCCATGGATATGCCGTTGATTACAGGCAACATTCAGGGCTGGCCTATGCCCGTTTCATGAAAGACGCTGCCGATGAGCGACGAGGCCTTTGGGGTGTCGATTACGAGGCGATGAGGAATCTGGCGATCGAGAGGGGCCAGCTGCCGAACAAGTGCAAATGATCGGAGCCGGGAACCTGCCCTATTCCACCACACGGCTGCGCCGCGCGGCTCCACGGAGCCAGCAAAGCCGTCTCCGCCCATTCGGGTGACGGTCAGGGCTATAAGGGAAGATCAGCATGAATGATGCGACGCGAACGACGATGCAGGCCGCGCCCAGGCACAGTGCATCGCCGCGCATCGAGGCAATCGCGGCATGGCTGATCGCCGCGCTCATTCTCGCAGGCGGCGGGATCGTCGCACGCCTGATTGTCGATTATCCGCAGTTCCTGCCGAACAGCTATATCGGCTTCCTGATCTACCGGGCCGGTCCCGCCGCCACCTTGCTATGGGCCTGCGCCGGCGCGACCATCACCGTCAGTGCAGCGCCGAGGCGTCCCGTTCTCCTGATCGCTCTGGTTGGCTCGATCGCCGCGTGCTTCGCGCTCTCCGGGCTTTGATCTCTAACCCCATGCCTTGCGTTGATAATTCCGGCATTAACCCTGGAACACCACCATCCATTATCCAATCAGGCTCACAGCGTTTTCATGAGCAGGTCCCCTCACGATTATCATAGACGCTTGCGGGCGGTTGATGAGCGCGCCGCAGCTCTCCGCGCTGAATCAGAACGCTGGCAAGCCTTCTGGAATGAAGCTGGCGGAGATCAGATCGATCCTCCCATTGTCGCAAAGCCCCCACGCCGCCGCTGGTTCTCCTTCTTAAAGCGACCGCAATAGTTTGAGCGGCCCAGGGCCGCGCT
>NZ_CAVK010000016.1 GCF_000382885.1 Sphingobium indicum BiD32 | reverse complement strand
TCTTACCTCATGGCGCCGTTCACCCATGTCAGCACCGACCGGCCGAGCCGTTTTACCGACGGCAGTTACGGCGTGCTCTACGTCGGCGATCGGTTCGAGACCGCGCTGTTCGAGACGATCCACCATCATGCCCGCTTCATGGCACGGACAAAGGAAGCGGCTGGCTGGACCTCGCAGTTCCGGGAGATCGTCATGTCGGTCAATGCAGACCTGTATGATCTTCGAACTCGGGCGGGGGAGCCGGTTCCTGCGCTTGATACCGACAGCTATGCCGCATCCCAAGCGCTCGCCCAGCACGTCCGGCGCGCGGGATCGGACGGCATTGTCTACCCGAGCATCCGGCATCCTGGTGGGGAATGCGTTGCTCTCTTCTTCCCTGACTGCGCCTCAAATCTCCTTCAGGCGCGCCATCTCGACTATCACTGGGATGGCCAGCGCGTTGACCTTGTCCGCGATGCCGGATCGGGAGCTGTTTTCCGCGTCGTCGATTTGCCGATAGATCCCGCCTGATCGCACTAGTTGGGCTTCCGCCGAGTGCTGTAGGATCTCCGAGCACAGGGTTCGGCCAGCAGACTCAAGTCTGCGCACCAGCCTTCACGAGTTCATGAAGGGCTTTGTCCGGCGAAACCGGGCCCTTGTACAGCGGGCTACACGGTGTCTCCGCTAGCTTGGCAGAAATCGCCAGGAGGTCGTCATCATCGCCCTTTTCATAGGCATAGGCGGCCAGCCAGAATTCGGCCTGCTTAACGAACTCATTGAGGATGCCCACGACGCTCCGGTTCGCAGTCTTTGCGTACTGGGGCTTGTCCATCCGCGAGACTTCCTGAGCGATGAATTCAGATGAGATGCCGTGCTCCTTCAGAACCAGCGCCAATTGTGCGGGGAATCTTCGAGCAAGCGAAGCCGCTGGGGCCAGCGGCATAAGCACGGGAAGCAGCGTACGCTCAGAAACCAGCAAAGCGACGTGCGGCTTCCAGAATAGGGCGGTGGCATACCAGTTGCCCAGCACGGTGTCGCTTTGTCCGGGCTGAGCAATCTCAGGTTTGATCCGATCAAGCAGCTTTTGGGTGCAGTGGAGGTGGAACATCACTGCGAACGATAGTGTTTTGTGTTGAGCGAGACCATTTGACCAGCATCACCGATGGAATACCAGTCATTCATTCAGCAGCGCACCGACGATGATTACCAGGATGGTATCGGGCTAGCGGCTCTTGGAATATACTGATGGAGTGGCTGACGGTGCGGGCTGCGACATTCGGTATGCTCTTCAACATAAGATGATAGCCGTAATTCGTCGAGGCCCTCGCGGTGTTCAAAATTCGACACGATAAAGCCAGGCACGTGCCATATCGGCCCCTGTTTTTGGAGAGTAGCCCTCGCTGAAAGGGAAAATGATGCGAGTGCCAAGTGGGGCGCCCTCGAAGATGTGGTAGAGTGCAAAGCCGAGCGCTTGCGCCTTTGTGCCCAGTGGGCAAAGCATCAAGCTGGTTCGCTTGTGGCGGGTCAGTCTCAGCTCGATGATCTCGCTTACCACCGATGCCGTTCCAAATGGGTCGTTGGCGGGGGCGAATGAACGATGCGTCTCGGAGAAGTTGGGATCGCCGAGCTCGTCGGCCGCCCTGCGCGATCTCAGCACGCTTTCTTGATACATGTCGGCTCGCAGAGATGGGAGGCCAAATACCTGGTGCTTCTCAGCCTTGTCCTTGTTTTCGGCAACTTCGGCGAGCAGGCGATCGTCATATCCCATACCGATAACGAGAAAGTCCTCGGCGCCACGCAAGCTCGAAGCCCCCTCGAAACCTCGAACAGGACGCACATCGAGGATCGATCCTGTCGAAAAAGGGGTTTTCTCCTTCAGGGCGTAATGTTTGGGCTCCGCGTACAGCATATCGACGACGCGTACACCGAGCCGCTTCAAGTAGAGCGTGATAAACATAAGATGGGGTCGGAGCACTCCGGTGATGTCTATGCATAGCCTCGTTCTCTCAACATCTAGCTTGCCGCGCTCGAGCAAACTGTCGATCAAGGCCTTGCAGTAGATCGCCTCGTCCGAACTCGAGAGTTCGAACTTCTGTCCTTCCGGCAACTCGGTAGCGGAGAGCCCGTATTCCTCGTGTATAAGCCAGATTTTTTCGGTTGCCTCGATGCGGTCATAGACCTCGATGGTTCGCTCGCCGAGATTGAATGCAGAGAGAAACAGGTCATAAGTGTCGGTGGGCTGCCAGCCCCGGGCACCAAATATTTCTTGGCGCAGATAAAGCCCGTAATCGTGCGTCATAAGCTTAGTAGCCGAAAAGGTCGTCTTGGCTGTCGCCGACGCTGCCGTTGACGAAATCCTTGGACGCGCGGCGCGCCCGCTCGAAGGGAGCATTCATCCGACTTGTCCAATCCGCCTTCACCCGCTCGAAAGCTTCACCCATCTCCGGATCGAAGATCGCATTCATTTCTGTCTCGCTCAGGGGTTTGATGCCCCTGCGTCCGGTGGCGAGGCTCCACTTTGGCACCAGCATCCTATTGAGCTGGAATTTGCCGGTTACCTGCTCGGAATTCCGCTCAGACTGCCCCCCCAGAATTTCAACAAGGAAAGAATGGTCAAGAGCCAGCCGCAGGTTCCTCTGGGCGATCTCGGAACCAACGCGTGCGCTCACGCTAAAGCCGATGAGCGAGCATTCGATAGGATTGTCAGCGAACCTGTTGATCCGGAAAAGCTCCGCTAGCCGATCAACGGCTATGAGGATCGCTTGTCCCTCGCCACCGGCCTTCCTCATGTTGTTGTAAAACCAGTCCGCCGCAGCAAGCGCACCCTTGCTTTCCGCATCGAGACTGATGCTGCCTGCCTCAAACGGGCGTTCACCCTGGAAGGCTGCCCAATCGAAGGTCTGTTTAAGTAACGTGATCAGCGCTCTAGGCTGACCCTCTGACATACGGGTGAATTCGTCAAGACCGCCATAGTTGTGCCTGAAGGAGGCGTCCCTAAACATCTGGGCAATCAGATCTGACTTGTAATGATCGAGCTTCTGCCGATACCGACCAGCGCCCTTCGATCTCACGAATGCATCACAGTCTGACCTGACCGACGTCGCCGTATGCGTGAGGTCCAAACCTTTTGCCCAAGCATTGAACATAAGGACGGTGTTCAGCTTTTCCAGCAGGGGAGCATCTGGAACGGCGATGGCGTCCATGATCGCCTGGATATCTTCGTCGTTCCTCACCCCCGGGATGCTACCGCGCGAGAGCCGGCTCGCGAGTGCATCCCGCAGACGAAGCATATGCGGCCTATCCGCAGAGGGCGCGCCTTTGACCAGTTTCAAGAAAAATGGATCGAAGGGATCGCGCTTCGGCTCCTCGAACCAGTCTGTAAGGCGGCGGCCCCGGGCGGCCATTCCAGTCGACGACTGCGGCCAGAAATTCTGAAGTCGGCGTTCCACTAGTAACGCCACGAGATCTTTGTATGTCTTCTCGTTGCGCCGGAACCGAAGATCCAGTCGCAGCTCTTCGAACTCGGAGTCTTTAACGTTCTCCTCACCTGCGCTCATTGTCGCGAGGGTCTTGATACCGAACTGCCGCGCCCCGATCTTAAGAGTGGCCGGGCCGCGGCGATCGCGTACGAGCGTGTTCACATGCTTCTGCTGGGCCTCGGTCAGATTCTCAAGCTCGTCCAACTGATAGGCGAAAAGGAAGCCGCCGAGGTCGCTGGAGCAGTTCTGAAAGGCTTGGGGGATACCGAATATCAGCCTGCCGCGGCTAGCTGTGACGTTCGGTACCAGCTCACCCGTGAACGCAGCGTTGTTAACTTGGAAGTCGAGATGGCGTCTGCGCCGCTCGAGTTCGTCGATTAGAGCCCCAAGATCAATGGCGGCGGGCGGATCGGAATCGAAAAGCTGGTCGACCGCCGCGCAAAATGTCGGCTCAAGGTTATCCCGGACGTCGCTATCCAGTAGATCGTCAATTACCGAG
>NZ_CAVK010000017.1 GCF_000382885.1 Sphingobium indicum BiD32 | reverse complement strand
CTTGCCCGCCTTGTCCTTGAACTGGGTCATGCGGTTGAGCCAGCCGATCCGCGCGGTGCCGTTCAATAGCCAGCACAGCTCGGCATGGGCCGGGACGCGGGCCTGGTTGAACAGGACGGACCGGTCGGGGTCGATCCCGGCGGCGACCAGCGCGGCGGCCATGTCGCGCACGTTGCGGATGCGCTGTTCGCGCCCTTCATGCACGGTGATCGAGTGCATGTCGGCGAGGAAGAAGAAGCATTGCGAGTCCGAGTCCATCTCGTCCTGCATCTTCACCCAGTTGCGGATCGCGCCCAGATAATTGCCAAGGTGCAGATTGCCGGTGGGCTGGATGCCGGAAAGGACGCGCATGGGTCGATTAACTCGCTTTGGGCGCACGGCGCAGGACGCCGCGCAATTCGCTGATACTATAGGCCCGGACGATCAGGGCCGCCGCCCCATAGACCAGACCGCCAATGCCGCACAACAGGCCAAGCGCGATGACGCGCTGGGTCACGCTGCCCGCCATATAGGGATCGACCAGCGGATTGATCAGCAGCAGCGCCCCGGCCATGATCGCACTGGCCAGAATGATGCGCAGCGCCTTGCCCCGGAACCGGGCGTCCATCCGCAACTGGTCGCGGCGGTGGAGCAGCCAGTAGAGGATCAGCACGTTCACCCAGGCGGCGATGGCGGTGGAGATCGCCACGCCGACATGGCCGAAGGGCCAGATGAGGGTGAGGTTGCCGACCAGATTGAACAGCATGGAGATTACCGCGACCCGCACCGGCGTCTTGGTGTCCTGCCGCGCATAGAAGCCGGGCGTCAGCACCTTGATCAGGACATAGGCGGGGACGCCAAGGGCAAAGGCGGCCAGCGCGCCAGCCGCGCCGATCGTGTCGGTCGGCGTGAAGGCGCCATGCTGGAGCAGGCCGCGGATCAGCGGCGTCGCTGACAGGCACAAGGCAACGGCGGCGGGCAGGGCCAGAAACAGCGCCAGCTCCATCGCCCGGTTCTGGGTATGGCTGGCGGCCTGTTCATTGCCCGACCCGATCTGGCGCGAGAGCGCGGGCAGGATGGCGGTGCCAATGCCAATGCCGATCAGGCCCAGCGGCAACTGGTTCAGCCGGTCGGCATAATAGAGATAGCTGACCGCCCCTTGCGGCAGGAAGCGGGCGGCGAGGCTGGTGGAGATCAAAAGGTTGAACTGGATCGCGCCCGCACCCAGCGCGGCCGGGCCGATCAGCACCAGCAGGCGGCGGACCTGCGGCGACAGGCGCGGGCGCTGGAGCCGCAGCACCACGCCTGCGCGACGGCAGGCCCAGATCAGCCAGAGCAATTGCAGCAGCCCGGACATGGTGACCGCAATTGCCTGCGTATGGGCGGTTTCGATCGGGGTCGCACCGCGGAAAAACACCACCGCGCCGATCATGCACAGGTTGAGCAGCACGGGGGCGGCGGCGTTGACCCAGAAACGGTCCAGCGAATTCAATATGCCGCCCAGCAGCGAAACGAGGCTGATCAGCGCCAGATAGGGAAAGGTGATGCGGGTCAGCGTGACGGCGAGGTCGAACTTGGCCGGGCCGCCATCGGGGAACCCTCCCGTCATCGCCCAGACCACCGGCGCGGCCAGGACCATCATCAGGAGGGAGAAGAGGACCAGCACCGGGAATAATATGGACAATATCTGCCCGGCAAAGGCGATCGCGACCGCCTTGCCGCTGCCCGGAACCTCCTTGTCCCCTTGCGCCATCGTCCGGTTGAACATCGGCACGAACACGGCGGCAAACGCCCCCTCGGCAAAGAGGGCGCGGAACAGGTTGGGCAGGCGCCAGGCGATCAGGAAGGCGTCGGACGCCAGCCCGGCGCCCAGAAAGCGCGCCACCAGCATGTCGCGCACCATCCCCAATATCCGGCTGATCAGCGTCAGTCCGCCGATGGTGGAGGTGGCTCTTAGCAGGCCCATGGCCACCCTCTCGCGATAAAAACCCCGTTCGTCCTGAGTAGCCGCCGAGCTTGTCGAAGCGGCGTATCGAAGGATGGTGCGGATGCTTCGATACGGGCCTTCGACAAGCTCAGTCCCTACTCAGCACGAACGGTTGAAGATGGATATGTCAGGCGTGACCGGCAGGCTCGCCAGCGGTCGTTTCCATCTGCTGCGCCTGCTGCAGATAGAGCGCGCCAAAATCGATCGGGTCGAGCAGCAGCGGCGGGAAGCCGCCGTCGCGGATCGCATCGGCCAGCACGCGGCGGGCGAAGGGGAAGATGAGGCGCGGGGCTTCGGCCAGCATGAAGGGCTGGACCTGATCGTCGGGCACGTTGCGCATCCCGAACAGCGCGGCATAGAGCAATTCGACGGCAAAGGCGGTGCCCTGTGGCGCGATCGCCTTGACCTCGATCTTCAGCGAGACTTCCAGAACCTCTTCGCCCACCTTGTCGGCGCCGATGTTGAACTGGACGTCGATCTGCGGCTGGTCGGGCCACTGGTAGCAGGCCGGTGCGTTCGGATTCTCGAACGACAGGTCCTTCACATATTGGCTGATCAGCGCGATCTGCGGCGCGGTGTCGGCGCCGTTGATCTGGGTGTTCACGGTGTAGTTGGTGTCGACTTCGTCGGCCATCGTCTGTCCTGGCTTTCCCTGTTGTCCGGCGGGCGGCAAGCCCCCCTTTGCGATGACCCGCGCGCTTAGCAGGGGCGGAAGGGCAGGGCAATGCCACGCCGCGTAACCCTTTATTTGAAGTTGCGTGCAAACATGCCTATGTTGGTGGGAACATTGTCCCCACACAAAGGGTATAGCCTTCCGTGTATGTGATTGTCATCCTCGCCATGATCGCCGGTTTTCTGGCGCTGCGGCTCTATTCCGTTCTCGGCAAGCGTACCGGGCACGAACAGGAGCCTGCGCTGCGCCCGGCGGAGGACCGCGCCAAGGTGACGGTCCTGCAACCGCGTCCCGCCACTGAAATGGTGGGCGATTCGGTGCGTCTGGCCGATGGGCTGATTGCGCCGGGGGCTGAAATGGGCGTCCGCGCGCTGATCGCCGCCGACCGCAGCTTCGACGTGCCGCAATTCGTCGATGGCGCGAAAAGCGCCTATCGCATGGTGCTGGAAGCCTTCTGGCGTGGTGATCGCGACGAACTGGCATGGCTGTGTGACGAGGATGTGCGCGCGTCCTTTGAAGAGGCGATTGCTGCCCGTGAAGCGGAAGGCCATATCCTCGACAACCGGCTGGTCCGCATCGAAAAGGCGCAGATTATCGAGGCATCGGTCGATGGCCGCATCGCTCAGGTCGCGCTGCGGTTCGAGGCGGATATTGCCGCTGTCACTCGTGACAAGGACGGCAATGTCGTCGCCGGGTCGATGACCGACGCGGTCGGCACCAACGACATCTGGACCTTCACCCGCGATATTCGCAGCGCCGATCCCAACTGGAAGCTCAGCGAAACCGACGAAGCGTGATCGCGGCATGAGTTTTCGGCATTCGGCGGCCGCGCTGATCGCGGCGCTAGCGCTGTCCGCTTGTGCGGGCGGGATGATCCCGCCCTCCGCCAGCGGTCCGGCCGCCCCATCGCGCCCCGTGCCATCGGGGGAGGCGACCCGCCCGACCCCCGCCACCCCGCGCCCGACCCTGCCGGTCGAAATCCCCGCCGATCCCGCGCTGGACAGCAGCACGGCGGCGGGCCTTGGCGTGACGCGCGGTCCCGACATTGCCAGCCTGATCCCGTCGGGCGAACGGTCCCGACTGGCGCTGGAAGCGTTCCGCATATCCTGCCCCACGCTGATGCGCCGCACCGACCAGAGCGGCCTGACCAAAGGGTCCGACTGGAACAATGCGTGCGCGGCGGCGTCCAGCTGGCCCGAAGCCAGTGCAAGCGAATTTTTCTCCCGCTATTTTGAAGCAGTGCAGGTCGGCACCGGCGCGGCCTTCGTCACTGGCTATTATGAACCGGAAATCGCCGGATCGCGCACCCGTCAACCGGGCTATGAGGTGCCGATCTATCGCCGCCCCACCGACCTGATCGATGTCGATCTCGGCCAGTTCAGCGACAGTCTGAAAGGCCGCACGATCCGTGGCAAGGTCGCCGGCACCAAATTCATTCCCTATGACGAACGCGCCCAGATCGTCGCGGGTGCGCTCGCCGGGCGGGGGCTGGAATTGGCCTATGCGGCTGATCCGGTGGAGTTTTTCTTCCTCCAGGTGCAGGGCAGCGGGCGGCTTAACCTGCCCGACGGCAGCGTCATGCGGATCGGCTATGACGGGCAGAATGGCCGCGACTATAGCGGCATCGGCAAACTGATGAAGGATCGCGGCCTGATCCAGGCCGGGTCGATGCAGGACATCATGCAATATCTGCGCGCCAACCCGGTCGAGGGCGCGGCGATCATGAACGAAAATAAGAGCTTCGTATTCTTTCGCGAACTGACCGGCGCCGGGCCGATCGGCGCGCTTGGCGTGCCGGTGACGGCCGAAGGCACGGTTGCCGCCGATCCCAAATTCGTGCCTTTGGGCGCGCCGGTGCTGCTATCGCTCGACCGGGCCGAACCCAATGGCGTGTGGATCGCGCAGGATACCGGCGGCGCGATCAAGGGTGCCAATCGCTTCGACAGTTTCTGGGGCGCGGGCGCGCGGGCGCGGGGCATTGCGGGCGGCATGTCGGCACGCGGCAGCGCGCTGGTGCTGCTGCCGATCGGCTCGGCGGCACGCCTCGTCCGGCCCTGACCGGTCGTCCGATGGCGCGGCGGCACCTGTCCCCCGATGAAGCCGCGCTCTGGACCGCGCTGACCCGATCAGTCCGGCCGATCCGTCCGCACGGCCGGGTGATGCCAGCGCTCCCGACCCAGCCGGTGGCCGTCACCGTCAAAACAGGGTTAATGCCGCCCCAGCGACCAACCCCGGCCCCTGCACCGATCCGCACCCCGGCCGCCGTTCTGGACTCCGGCTGGGAAAAGCGGATTCGCGGCGGCACGATCAGCCCGGACATGAGCATCGACCTGCACGGCCACAGCCTGTCGGCGGCCCATGCGCGGCTCAATCAGGCGATTGCGTCGGCGTTGGCGCGCGATGCCCGCGTGCTGCTCGTCGTTACCGGCAAGCCGCCAAAAAGCGCAGTGGATAGCGCATCGCGGCGCGGCGCGATCCGCGCGGAAATCGGCCATTGGCTGGAAACCAGCCCCTATGCCGACCGCATCGCCAGCGTCCGGATCGCCCATCCGCGCCACGGCGGCGATGGCGCGCTCTACCTTGTGTTGCGCCGCAAAAAATAACGGTTTTCGCGGCTTACGCTGATCTTTTCTTAACCACTGTCCTTCATATCCGGCGGATCATGATCCTTTTCTGGGGTTACTTGCGGGGGTAAGGAGGCAGATGCACGGCGTAACGTTGAAAAGCCGCGCTGCTGCCTTTGCCTGCGCTGCAGGGGCGCTGGTGTTCATCCTGTCACTGGTACTGGGTTATACGCCTGGTGCGGAGGATGACATCGTCCAGGTCGGCCGCGCGCTGATCATCGCTATTCTTTGCGGTACGATGAGCTGGGGGTCGGCGCGCCGCACCATTGCCACCACTGCCACTGCTATCGACGCCGCCACCGAACGCCTGCTCGCCGCCGCCCATGGCGATCTCCAGTCTCGCGTGCCGGCCGAAATCGGGCTGGAATTGCCCGACCTGTCGGTCGCGCTGGAAAGCCTGTTCAGTCAGGTCCGCACCAATCTCGACCATGTCCAGGCGCTCGCCCTGTTCGATCAGGTGACGGGCCTCGCCAATCGCACCAGTTTCTGCCGTCAGGTGGAACGCCTGCTGATCGAGCGGGAAGAAGGGGGCATGGCCGCCCTGTTCTTCATCGATCTCGACGGGTTCAAAAGCGTCAACGACACGCTGGGCCATGCTGCGGGCGACCAGTTGCTCGCGCGTGTCGCGGGCCGCCTGCGCGAAGTGGTGATGGCGCAGATCGGCGTTGGGATGGGCGACGCGGTCATCGGTCGTTTGGCGGGTGACGAATTCACGATGTTCTTCCCCACCCTGTCGGGCCACAACGCCGCCGCACGGATCGCCCGCGCCATCCAGTTCGCGCTGGGCGAGCGCTTTGATCTTGGCAGCCAGCATGTTGATCTCGGCGCATCGATCGGCATCGCCTGCTATCCTGACCATGGCGATACGCTCTCGACCCTGCTGCGCGCGGCGGACATCGCCATGTATCATGCCAAGCATGAAGGGCGCGGCCGCGCGGAAATGTATAGCGACGCGCTGGCGCTGGAGGCGTCCGATCGTGCCGATCTGGAACGCGACCTGCTGCTGGCGCTGGAGCGCGACGAATTTCTGCTGGAGTTCCAGCCGCAGATTGACATCCTGACCGACCGCGCCGTCACTGCTGAGGCACTGGTGCGCTGGGCCCATCCCGAACGCGACATCGTAATGCCCGGCGCCTTCGTGCCGGTGGCGGAAGAAAGCGGGGCGATCGTCGCGCTGGGCGACTGGGTGATGAGCCGGGTGTGCGAAACCGCCGCCCGCTGGTCGCGCGCTGGCATCCACCAGCGGATCGCCGTCAATATCTCGACCCGCGAACTGGGGCAGGCCGACTTCTTCCTGCGCCTGCGCCACGCCATTGCCACGCATCAGGTGCCACAGGGGATGCTGGAGCTGGAAATTACCGAATCGCTGGCGATGGAGATGGAGCCGCGCGTGCTCGACCAGCTCGCCGCGCTGCGCCGCGATGGCGTTCGCATTGCCATCGACGATTTCGGCACCGGCTATTCCAATCTGTCGCGGCTGAAGGAATTGCCGGTCGACCGGGTCAAGATCGACCGCAGCCTGGTGCGCGACATCGCGACATCGGCCGAAGCGCGCACCATCTGCTCCGCCGTCGTCGGCCTCATCCAGGGGCTGGGCATGGAAGTGGTGGTGGAAGGCATCGAGAGCCAGGCGCAGATGGACATGCTGCGCGTCATCGGCTGCACCCTGTTCCAGGGCTATCATCTGGCCATGCCGACGGGTGAACAGGATTATCTGAGCCGCTATACCGGGCAGCCCGCTGTGCTGGAGCGGGACGCGGGTTAGGCTGACGCGGGTTAGGCTATTGTGGGGGAGTTTCCACTCGCCCCTACCGGCTCAAGGCGAAGTCATCGCGCTCCCCTCAACCCAAAGCCCGTTCCACCACCAGCCGGTAAATCTCCACCAGATCGCGCAGGTCCTGCACTGCGACCGCCTCGTCCAGCTTGTGCATGGTGGCGTTGTTCAGCCCAAATTCGACCACCGGGCAGAGGCGGGAGAGGAAGCGGGCGTCGGACGTGCCGCCCGTGGTCGACAATTCGGTGTCCAGGCCGGTTACCTGCCGGATCGCGTCCGACACCAGGCTGGACAATGTACCGGGTGCGGTCAGGAAGGGTTCGCCGCTGATCTTGGCCATCACCGTGCCGCCCTCGGTCGCTGCGATCGCGCTGATCCGTTCGACCAGCGACGCCCCGCTATGCTGGTCGTTGAAGCGGATCGAGATGCGCGCGCTTGCCCCCCCCGGTATGACATTGGTGGTCGGGTTGCCGACCTCCATGTCGGTAATCTCGATATTGCTGGGCTGGAACCAGTCGGTCCCCTCGTCCAGCACCAGCGCGTCGATGGCGGCCAGGATGCGGACCAGCCGGGGAACGGGATTATCGGCCAGATGCGGATAGGCGACATGGCCCTGTGTCCCCGCCACGCTGATCCACATATTGACCGACCCACGCCGTCCGATCTTCACCACATCGCCCAGCCGGGCCGACGATGTCGGTTCACCCACGACGCACAGGTCCGGGCGCAGTTCGCGCGCTGCCATCCGCTCCATCAGCGCCAGCGTGCCATAGACTGCCGGGCCTTCCTCGTCCCCGGTGATGATCAGGCTGATCGTGCCGGGCAGGTCGTCGGGTAGCGCGTCCAGCGCCGCGACGAAGGCGGCGATCGATCCCTTCATGTCCACGGCGCCGCGCCCGTAGAGCAGGTCACCGCGAATCTCCGGCGCGAACGGATCGCTGGTCCAGCCGGGACCGGGCGGCACCACGTCCAGATGCCCGGCGAAGGCGAAATGCGGCCCCGCCCCGGTGGTGCGCCACGCCAGCAGATTTTCCACCGGCCCGTCGGGCGCTTCGCCCACGACGAAACGGTCCACGGTAAAGCCCAAAGGCACGAGCATATGCTCCAGCGCAGCGAACACAGCGCCGGTCGCGGGCGTCACTGAAGGGCAGGCGAGCAGGCGCTGTGCGAGCGCCACCACATCATCATTGGCTCTGGTCATGGTCATGCCCGTGCGTTAGCGAAAGCCATGCCGCTTGACCAGCAGCAGCAGGAGAAGAGGCCGTGCCACGGATCGATCCAGAGACAGTCGCCCAGACCAACGCCACCGGTTATCCCCCTCCGCACAACAGGGCGGTGGCGGAACGATGGGTGCGGCGGTTGGGACCGGCCCATGGCCTGACCGATTTTGGCGTCAGCCATGTCGTGCTGAGACCCGGCGGCGCATCCGCCCAGCGTCACTGGCATGAGGATGAGGATGAATTTGTCGTTATGTTGGCAGGGGAGGCTGTACTGGTCGAAAATGATGCCCGCACGCTCATGCGCGCAGGCGATATGGCGGCCTTTCCCAAGGGCGATCCGAACGGCCATCATCTGCTGAACGAAAGCGATGGCGATTGCGTGTTTCTGGCCTTTGGTCGTCCGCCAACGGGGGATTGCCATTATCCCGACATAGACCTGTTGTGGACAGACGGTGGCTATCGCCACAAGGACAGGAGCAGCTTTTGACGATGGCACTGGATCGCCGCGCATTGATGGGCGGCATGGGCGCTTTGCTGGTCGCGGCCAAGTCTCCGCCGGTCGTGCGCCAGGCGCTAATCAAGCCGCCGCGTCTGCGCCCCGGTGATACGGTCGGGCTGATCGAACCGGCAGGCTTTACTGATGACGCATTCGACCTGGATCTGGTGCGCGAGGCCATTCTTGCCATGGGGCTGAAGCCCAGGGATGCGCCACATCTGGCGCAGCGCCATGGCTATCTGGCGGGTAAGGATATGGACCGGGCGGCGGATATCAACGCGATGTATGCCGATCCTTCGGTCAAGGCGCTGTTCGCGGTGCGCGGCGGCTGGGGCTGTGCGCGCCTGCTGCCCTATCTGGATTTCGCGACGATCCGCGCCCATCCCAAATTGTTGGTCGGTTTTTCCGACATTACCGCACTGCATCTCGCCTTCGCGGCGAAGGCGGGCTTCACCACCATCCATGGACCCAATGCCGCGAGTAGCTGGGGCAAGCTGTCCTGGGACTCTTTCCGCGCGGTGGCATTCGACGGCGGAACCCCGACTTTCGCCAATCCGCTTGGTACGGAGGACCGGCTGGTCCAGCGCAGCGGCCGCATCCGCACCTTCCGTTCCGGCTTCGCTCGTGGGCGGCTGCTGGGCGGCAACCTCACCGTGCTGGCCGCGCTGATGGGCACGGGCTGGCTGCCCGATTTTACCGGCGCGATCCTGTTTATCGAGGATATTGACGAAGCCCCCTACCGCATCGACCGGATGCTGACACAGCTGGCTCTGGGAGGTGTGCTGGGTAAACTCGCGGGCGTGGTGTTCGGCCAGTGCAACGGCTGCACCGCGGCTGGCCCCTCCTATGGCGGCTTCACTTTGTCGGAGGTGCTGCAACAGCATCTGGAACCGCTGGGCGTGCCGGCGTTTCAAGGTGCCTTGTTCGGCCATGTCGCCAACCAGTTCAGCCTACCCGTCGGCGTGCAGGCGGAGATTGACGCAGGCGCGGGGACGATCAAGTTGCTGGAGGCGGGGGTAGCATAAATCCTCCCCCGCTGGGGGAGGATTTATGCATCACGCAATCGCCAGCACGCTCGTCAGCACGATCCGCACCAGTTCAGCCTGGCCCCGCGCGCCCGTCTTGGCGTAGATTTTCTTGCTGTAGTTGCGCGCGGTTTCCACGGTGATGCCCAGGTTCGTGGCAGCCTCGCTGATCGGGATGCCCTGCGCGATCGCCCAGGCGAGCCGCGCCTCGCTCGGCAACAGGCCGAATAGCTCCACCAATTGTTCGCACCGGTCCGCCTGCGACCAGCGATCACCGCTGAGATAGGCGATCGCAACCGGGGTCGATCCCGCCGACACCGACCGTCCCCGGATCGGCGCGACCAATATGTCCATCCATGGATCCCGGCTCAGGTTGATCGCGCGCGGGCGGCTGTCGGGGTCGTCGGCCATGTGCCTGACCAGCGCGGTCAGTTCCCGGTCAATCAGCGGCGACGCCGGGGTCAGCCGGTCATAGCGCCCGCGCCGCAAGACGCTGGTGCGCTGGAAGAGCTGTTCGACATGGGCGGTCATGTCGATGATGCGGCAGCGCGCATCGAGCGTCAGCCAGCCGAAATTGAGTCGCCCGAACGCTTCGGACGTCAGCGTTGATCGCAATTTCTCCCGCTCCAGTGCCACAAAGGATCGCAGCGCGATCCGCAAATGGGGTGCCAGCGCGGTCAGAAGTGCGCTGACCGCCGGCCCGATGGATCGTCCCCCGGCACTGGCCAGCCAGCCATCCACGCCGCTTGGTTCCGTGACGCGGATGGAGCGCATGTCGGTGATCCCCTGCGGCACCAGCAATTCGCTGTGGAAGGCGCGATGGACCGGATTGCTCTCTTCCAGCAGCTCGGCGAGGGCATAGACCCGCCCGTCGCGCATATGGCGGTAGGGGAAGGGGTCGCGGCCATATTTTTCGACGAATAAGGTGTGCAAATGGGTCGGCGGCGGCGGTCCTGCGTGCAATTCGACGATCGCATCCTCATCGACCGGGCGAAAAACCAGCGTGGTATAGACCGCGCCGGTGCGCAACCGCAGCTTTTCGAGGAAGTCATGCCACAGCGGTTGCTGGAACATCCCCTCATGCAGGGCCGCCAATAATCCGCCATCATCCAGTCGCATGACCCATATTGATACATCCTCCCATATGGGAGGTCCAGCATTTTGGCGTTGCTGCCATAGCGGGCGTACAAACAAGCTGAGGACCGCATGGTAGACGCAAAAACCCTGACCCATTTGGAGCGACTCGAAGCCGAGAGCATCCACATCCTGCGGGAAGTGGTGTCGGAGGCAGAAAAGCCCGTGATGCTCTATTCCGTCGGCAAGGATTCAGCCGTGATGCTGCATCTGGCGCGCAAGGCCTTCTATCCCTCGCCGCCGCCCTTTCCGCTGCTGCATGTCGACACGACCTGGAAATTCCAGGAAATGTACAAGCTGCGCGACCGGATGGCCCAGGAAAGCGGCATGGAGCTGCTCGTCTATCACAATCAGGAAGCCAAGGATCGCGGCATCAACCCGTTCGATCATGGCGCGTTGCACACCGACATGTGGAAAACCGAAGGGCTGAAGCAGGCGCTCAACCTTTACGGCTTCGACGCAGCCTTTGGCGGCGCGCGGCGCGACGAGGAAAAGAGTCGCGCCAAGGAGCGCATCTTCTCCTTCCGCACCGCCTCCCACGGCTGGGACCCCAAGAACCAGCGCCCGGAACTGTGGAACCTCTACAACGCCAAAAAGAGCAAGGGCGAGAGCATCCGCATCTTCCCGATCAGTAACTGGACCGAGCTGGACATCTGGCAATATATCCATCTGAACGACATCCCGATCGTCCCGCTCTATTTCTCGGCCAAGCGCCCGACCGTGGAGCGCGACGGCATGTTGCTGATGGTCGACGACGAGCGCTTCCCGCTCGAACCGGGCGAAGTGCCGGTCGAACGCTCGATCCGCTTCCGCACTTTGGGCTGCTATCCGCTGACCGGGGCAGTCGAAAGCGAGGCCGCGACCCTGCCTGAAGTCATTCAGGAAATGCTGCTGACCACCACGTCGGAACGGCAAGGCCGCGCGATCGACAAGGATGCCGGTGGCGCGGGCATGGAGAAGAAGAAGCAGGAGGGGTATTTTTGACGTGCCAAGGAATGCGAAGCGTTCCGAAGCGTCAACCCCGGCGGAAGCCGGGGTCTCAGGCCGCCTGACTCTCCCCAAGATCAACGAGATGCCAGCCTTCGCTGGCATGACGAGGTAAGCGACATGACCGACACCCTCACAGATCCCATCTACAAGACCGACGCCCTCATTGCCGAGGATATCGACGCCTATCTGGATGTGCATCAGCACAAGACGATGCTGCGCTTCATCACCTGCGGGTCGGTGGATGACGGCAAGTCGACGCTGATCGGCCGCCTTCTCTATGACAGCAAGATGATCTTCGAGGATCAGCTTGCCGCGCTGGAGGCCGACTCCAGGCGGGTCGGCACGCAGGGGCAGGAGATCGACTTCGCCCTTCTCGTCGACGGCCTTGCCGCCGAGCGGGAACAGGGCATCACGATCGACGTCGCCTATCGCTTCTTCGCCACCGAAAAGCGCAAGTTCATCGTCGCCGACACGCCCGGCCACGAACAATATACCCGCAACATGGTGACCGGCGCCTCCACCGCGGACCTGGCCGTCATCCTGATCGACGCGCGCAAGGGCATCCTGACGCAAACCCGTCGTCACTCCTATCTTGCCCACCTGATCGGCATCCGCAACATCGTGCTGGCCGTCAACAAGATGGATCTGGTCGGCTATGATCAGGCGGTCTTTGACAAGATCGTCGCGGATTACACGGAATTTGCCGCCAGCATCGGCATCACCGCCTTCACGCCGATGCCGATTTCCGGCTTCAAGGGCGATAATATCACCGGTCCGTCGGAAAACACGCCCTGGTACACCGGCCCGGCACTGATCGAGCATCTCGAAACGGTCGAGGTCAACAGCGCGGTCGATGCCGACAAGCCCTTCCGTATGCCGGTGCAGTGGGTCAACCGCCCGAACCTGGACTTTCGCGGCTTTTCCGGCCTGATCGCCACCGGCACGGTGAGGCCCGGCGACGCCATCCGCGTCCTGCCATCGGGCAAGACATCGACCATCAGCCGCATCGTCACGATGGATGGCGATCTGGATCAGGCCGTCGCTGGCCAGTCGGTCACGCTCTGCTTTGCCGATGAAATCGACTGTTCGCGCGGCGATGTCATCGCGCTCGCCGACAATCCGCCCCAGGCCGCCGACCAGTTCGAGGCGACCATCGTGTGGATGGCGGATGAGGAAATGCTGCCGAGCCGCTCCTACTGGCTCAAGATCGGCACGCAGATGGTCACCGCGACCGTCCAGCAGCCCAAATATCAGGTCAACGTCAACACGATGGAACATCTGGCGGCCAAGACGCTGGATCTGAACGCCATCGGCGTCGCCAACCTGTCCACCGACAAGCAGATCGTGTTCGAGGCCTATGCCCAGAACCGGACGCTGGGCGGCTTCATCCTGATCGACAAGATCAGCAACGCCACGGTCGCGGCGGGTATGCTGCACTTCTCGCTCCGCCGGGCGCAGAATGTCCATTGGCAGGCCACCGACGTCAGCCGCGATTTCCATGCGGGCCTGAAGAACCAGAAGCCAGCCGTGCTGTGGTTCACTGGGCTTTCGGGGGCGGGCAAATCGACCATCGCCAACCTTGTCGAAAAGAAGCTGGCACGGATGAACCGTCACACCTTCCTGCTCGACGGTGACAATGTCCGCCATGGCCTCAACAAGGATCTGGGCTTCACCGACGCCGACCGGGTGGAAAATATCCGCCGGGTGGGCGAAGTCGCCAAGCTCATGACCGATGCAGGGCTGATCGTCATCACCGCCTTCATCTCACCCTTCCGTTCGGAACGCGACATGGTGCGGCAGATGATGCAGCCGGGCGAGTTTATCGAGGTGCATATCGACACGCCGCTGGCCGATGCGGAGGCGCGCGACGTCAAGGGTCTCTACAAGAAGGCAAGGTCGGGGGAGCTCAAAAATTTCACCGGCATCGACAGCCCCTATGAAGCCCCGCTGGACCCGGAAATCCGCGTCGATACCGTGGCGATGACGGCCGACGAAGCCGCCGACGCCATCGTCGCGAGGCTGATCCCATGAGCGGCGGCCTGACCGACGCCGCGCTGGCGGCCCATCTGGCAGAGGTTGCGGGAAAAATCCTGCTCGACGTGCGGGAATCGGGGCTGTTCAGCCCCAAGGCGCTGGGCAAGGCGGGTGACCAGACCGCCAACCAGTTCCTGTGCCACGCCCTGCGCGAGGTGCGGCCTGAGGACGGCCTCCTGTCCGAAGAGGAAAAGGATAATGAGGACCGGCTGAGCCAGTCGCGCGTCTGGATCGTCGATCCGGTCGATGGCACCCGCGAATATGGCGAAGCGCGCGCCGACTGGGCGGTGCATGTCGGCCTGGCGATCGACGGGCAGGCCGCGATCGGCGCGGTGGCTTTACCCGGCCTCGACGGCGGCGTCGTCATCCGCACCGACGAGCCGCGCGTGGTGCCGCCCGCGCCTGCTCAACTGCGCATGGTCGTCAGCCGCACCCGCCCCGCCGCCGAAGCGGTGGCGGTGGCCGAGAAACTGGGCGCGGAACTGGTGCCGATGGGCAGCGCCGGGGCGAAAGCCATGGCGATCATCCTGGGGCAGGCGGACATCTACCTCCATTCTGGCGGCCAATATGAATGGGACAGCATGGCCCCGGCCGCCGTTGCCCTGGCCCACGGCCTGCACGCCAGCCGCATCGATGGCAGCCCGCTGATCTACAACCAGCGCGACGTCTATATGCCTGACTTGCTGATCTGCCGTAAGGAACATGCCGAACAGGTGCTGGCGCTGGTGGCGCAGGTGCAGGCAGCGGGGAAGGATTGAGTAGCGTGAGCCTTCTCCCCGGCGGGGAGAAGGATACGAAGCCTTGGCGGTCAGCCGCCTAGGCGAAGTTGGATGAGGGGGATCGACGCGGATACGGTGTGCTGCCGTGAGGTTGTTCACCCTCACCCAGCTGCGACTAAGGCTGCAAGCAGCCAAGTCTCCGCAGCCCTCTCCCTCAAGGGAGAGGGGTAAGGGAGCTACTCACCTTCTCCGCCGCTTCCATCACCCGCAGCACATTGCCGCCGACCAGCTTGGCGAGATCCGCGTCGCTCCACCCCCGCCGCATCAGTTCGGCGAGCAACGCCGGATAGGTCTCCACCCCGCTCAATCCTTCGGGCAAATCGCCGACCCCGTCGAAATCGCTGCCGATGCCGACATGATCCACGCCAGCGACCTTGACGATATGCTCGATATGGTCGGCCACCTGCCCGATCGTCGCCACCGGCTCAGGATGCGTGGCTTCCCACGCTGCCAAAGCCCTTTCCGCGCCCCTGGGGTCGCCGATATGGAGGCCACCAAAGGGCGGCGCATTATAGCGGGCGATCTCTGCGCTGCGGTCAGCGCCCCAGACCCGACGGGCTTCCGACACATATTGCGCCGCAAAATTGACCATCACCACGCCGCCATTGGCCGCCACCTGTTGCAGCACCACGTCCGACACGTTGCGCGGGGTGTCGCACAATGCGCGGGCGTTGGAGTGGGAGAATATGACCGGCGCCTTCGTCACCCGCAGCGAGTCCAGCATCGTCGCCTCGCTGACATGGCTCAGATCCACCAGCATCCCCAGCCGGTTGAGTTCGCGCACCACATCCTCGCCAAAGGGGGTCAGCCCGTCATGTCCGGGATTGTCGGTCGCGCTGTCGGCCCAGTCGAGCGTGCGGCTGTGTGTCAGGGTCAGATAGGCCGCGCCCAGCCCGCGATAGGCGCGCAGCACCGCCAGACTCCCGTCGATCTGCCCGCCGCCCTCGACGCCGATCAGCGATCCGATGCGCCCTGCCTTGTGCGCCGCGCGCAGTTGCGCCGCCGTCGTCACCAGCGTAAAATCGCGCGGATAGCGATCGGCGAGCGCATGGACCATCCCGATCTGGTCCAGCGTATCCTTTACCTGTTGCACCTGCGGCAAGTCCGCCGACACCCAGACCGACCAGAACTGCCCGCCGACGCCGCCTGCCTTCAACCGCTTGATGTCGGTATGATATTGCTTGGGGTCCAGCTGCGTCAGGTCCATCGTCCAGCGCGCGTCCTTCGCCTTTTCCGCCAGCGCTTCGGGCCAGTCATTATGCCCGTCGATCAGGGGCGTGGCTTTGAGCACCCGCGCGATCCGCGCGGCATAGGGATCGGGCGCTCCATGGGCGGGCAGGGCGGCGAACAGCAGCGGCAACGCCGCGAGACGAAGGCTTTTCATGGGTGTCGAGGGTAGGCGCGCATTCCCCCAAGTCAATCGCCGGTCGGCTATCCGAAGAAGGTCCGCCCGGTGCGTTGCCGCTGCGCCGGGGCGGTGAAGATCGCCCCCGCCGACACGCGGCTGCCGCGCACCACCAGCAGCACCTGATCCTGCGCCTCCAGCCGCACTTCCTCGCCGGGATGCTGGATGCTCTTGCCATTGGCATGGTCGATCTGGACGACGAAGAAGGCACCCCGGCCGCGCCGCTCGGCCTCTCCCACGGTCACCCCGGTCATCGCGCCCTTGTCCGGCACAACAACCATTTCCAGCTCCAGCCCGAATTCGTGCAGGCCGCGCTTCATCTGGCCCATTGCGGCCGAATCGGCGACGAAACCGGCGGTGGAGGGATAGAGGATCATCTCGGCGATCCGCTCGGCGCCGATATGGGTGGGCAGCACCACCTTGTCCGCGCCTGCGTGCAGCAGCTTGCTTTCGGTGGTCGGTGCCTCGCCGCGCGCAATGATCTCCATGCCCGGATTGATGTTGCGCGCCGACAGGGTGATGAACACATTGGCGGCGTCATCGGGCAGGACCGTGGCCAGGATTTTCGCCCGGTCGATGCGGACAATGCGCAGCGCGCTTTCCTCGGTCGCCTCGCCACGATGGCACAGATAGCCCAGCGCCTGCGCCTCGGCGATCTTGCCGCCGTCGCGCTCCAATATGACGAAGGGCGTGCCCGCCGCGTGCAGTTCCTTGGCCAGTTGCACGCCGATCCGGCCAAAGCCGCAAATCACCACATGGCCGCTCAGCCGTTCGATCAAAGTCTGCATACGATCCAGTCCCAGCAATCGGCGCAATTGAATGGCCGCGAACATCTGCACCAGCGCGCCGGTCAGCACGATCATGCCGGTGCAGCCCAATACCATGGTGGCGATGGTGACGACACGCAGATAGGGCGTGGCGATTGGCCGGACTTCGCCATAACCCACTGAAAATATTGTCAAAGTTACCATATATGCCGCGTCCGCGACCGGCCAGCCCGCCGCGACATAGGCCGATACCGCCGCGACAAAGACGATGCCGACAAAGATCAGCGTCCCTCCCAGCAGCCGCGCCGGTGAGGCAAAGAGGCTGGCCGCGTCGCTGCCCGTCCGGTCCTGTGCCATAATCGCTGCTCCCCCCGAAGCCCATGCCGTGGTGGCGCTTTTGCGCGATCCTGTCGAGTCCGGTGATGACCGGATGGACCGATGCCGCTAGAGCAGAAGGCGATGACGATCGACCCGCTGATCCTGCTGCAAGCCTATGCCATCGGCGTGTTCCCCATGTCCGACGATCGAGAGGCGGAGGAGGTCTATTGGGTCGAACCCAGGCGGCGGGCGATCCTGCCGCTCAATCGCTTCCATATGTCGCACTCACTGTCGAAAACGCTGCGCCGGGACCATTTCCGGGTAACCGCCAACCGCGATTTCGCCGGGATCGTCGCCCTCTGTGCGCAGGCTGCGCCCGACCGGCCATCGACCTGGATCAACGGCCCGATCGAACAATCCTACCGTCAGCTCCACGCTCTTGGCTTCGCCCATTCGATCGAGGTGTGGGAGGGCGAGGCACTGGTGGGTGGCCTTTATGGCGTCTCGCTTGGCCGCGCCTTCTTTGGCGAATCGATGGTGTCGCGCCGTACTGACGCTTCAAAGGTTGCGCTGGCCTGGCTGGTCGCGCGGCTGCGCTTTGGTGGCTTCACCCTGCTCGACTGCCAGTTCATGACCGACCATCTCCACTCGCTCGGCGCGGTCGAGATTGCCCAGCGCGACTATCTTCAGTTGCTGGGGGCGGCGGTTGCGGGCGTGCCGCTGGGGGCGGGGCTTGGCGTGCTGTCGGCAGGCGCTGGCGTGGCCGCGGAACTGGCGTTCGCGCCGCTGGCGGACGATGCTGCAACCGGTTCGCCCTTGCCACCGATCTTGACCGACTCAGGGCCGCTTTCTGGCCATGCCATCGCACAGCTTCTGACCCACACATCATAGACCGGGTGCTGCACGACGTTGCGGTCGGGCCGTTCGCGGAACAGCCAGCCGGAAAAATTGCGCCGCCATTTGCCATCGGCGCTGCTGCGGACGTCCAGTTGCACGAAGGCACCGGTTTCCTGCACATTTTCCCACGGCGCGCTGGTTTCGCAGGCCTGAAGCCGCACGATCGCGTCGCCCACGCGCAGCGCCTCGCCCGGCTTCATCGTCAGATCGCGGGTCAGGCCGTTGCGCTTGTTGAGCAGGCCGATCACAGCCACACGCTCCGCCATCGGCGTGCCGGGCAGGGTGGCGGCGTCGCCCGACCGGATTGGCGTGCCCTGCACCCGGACCGGGCCGGTCTGGTTGGCGGCGGGCACGTCGCTGTCGCCACAGGCGGACAGCGCCAGCAAGGGCGCGCCAAGCAGGATCGACAGGCTAGCCCCCGCCGGACGGCGGATCATGATGCGTCGGGGCTCCATGCCTCATAATCGCCGGTCGCCTTCTGGCGCAGGCCGCCCTTTTCCATTGCGCCGGACGGGCGATAGGCAAGAGCGGTGCCAGTGGCGTTGGGGGTGAATTCCCGTTCCCAGATGCGCGGCGGCGGCAGGAAGCTTTCCGGCGTGCCCTCGATCGAATGATGCAGCCAGCCATGCCATTCGGCCGGCACCCGGCTGGCGTCGTTCGCGCCGTTATAGATCACCCAGCGGCGCGGCACGCCATGGACGTCGCTGCCGCCTTCATAATAGATATTGCCCTGAATGTCCTCGCCCACCTTCTTGCCCTTGCGAGCGGTGAACAGCGAGGTGCCGATGGTCGCGCCATCCCACCAGGTGAAGATCTTGCCGAGAATTCCCATGGCCCACGCGCTTAGCCGCTGGAGCGGGGGATTGGCAAGGCGTTTTGGGAATGGGCTGACGCCCATTCGGCCACAAAAATGCGCTCTTCCGCGCATTTTTCAAAGTCATCCCGGACAGAAATTGAGATCGGAGGCAACCTTTTCCCCCGGCACGGCGCAACCGCCCCATTGCACGGCATCGCCTTCCTCGATCCCCAGTTCCGCCGCGCGCCCGCCGCGCAGTTCCAGCACGGCGGCGACAGGGACGCCCGCGGATACCGGTTCTCGCGAATAGGGGACGGTGTTGGCGCCGATGAAGGCGATCGTTCCATCGGTGCGGATGAACAGCATGTCGAGCGGGATCAGCGTGTTCTTCATCCAGAAACTCGCCGTGCGTGGCGGGGCCATGGGGAAGAGCATCCCGCCATTGTCCGCCAGTTCTTTACGGAACATCAGCCCGGCTTCCTGCTGCTGCGGCGTCGCGGCGACCTCGACGCTGAAGCGTTGCGCACCCTTCTCGCTTCGGATCACCAGCGGCAGCAGCGCGGTGGGGGTTGCTGCGGTGGAGGAATTATTATCGACCGGCGGTGGCTGGGTGGAACAGGCTGCAAGCAGCGCCAGGGCGATCAGGGCAGGAAAGCGGGTCATGCCGCCTGCCTAAAACGATTCACGGCTGGAGGGGAGAGGATTAACCCTCATTCCTCCGCCTCCGGCACTTCGCCCGGCGCGGCATCGACCCAGCGCCGGGCGATCGCATAGCTATGGCCTGCGCGCAGAAAGGCGGCGATCGCCTTGTCGCGCTGCTTTGGGTCCGGCGCTGCTGCGGCGTAGGGGCCGACCCGCTTGCGCCGGGCATAGCGTTCCGCCGCAAGCCATGTTTCGGCGTCCACCTGCGCATCGGCATCCGCCCGGTCGGCCGGCGCAATGCCCGCCGCGCGCAGGCTTTCGCTGATCCGGCGCGCGCCATAGCCCCGGCGACCCAGCGCCGCGCTCTTCATCACCGCATATTGGCTGTCATCGACATAATTGAGCGCTGCCAGCCGCTCGACCAAAGCGGGCAGGTCCGCAGGCTGTTCTCCGCCCCAGCCGCGTTCCTTGATCTTGCGTTGCAGATAGGCGAGCAGCTTGCCCCGGCTGGTCGCGAACCGGCTGACATAGCGCAGCGCGGCTTCGCGCAGACTGTCCTCGTCAAGCGGTGCGCGGGGGCGTTTGCTGGTCATAATGCCCCATCATGCGCCAGCCGCCATGTTTATGCCACAGTCGGGCCGGAATTTCACCGCGCCTTATGCGCTACAAGGGCGGACTGGAATCTAATATCCGGTGCATGTCGCCAACAAAGATGGTAGCGGCGCGCCGATCACATAATTTATGACATTGGGTGAAACCAATATGACGGGTTCGCAAGAGATGATGGCACCGACGCCGACCACTGATGTTCTGCCGCGCCGCTTCTCGGACTTCGAGACGCTGGGGGAAGCGCTCGACTATGCAGCGCAGGGCGTTCGCGGCCTCAATTTCCACGATGCCCGTGGCAATCTGGCGCGGCCCTATCCGTTCAGCGAGTTGCGCGCCGACGCGCTTCGCTGCGCCCATCGGCTGATCGCCCATGGTGTCAAGCCGCAGGACCGGGTCGCTCTGGTCGCTGAAACAGGCGTCGATTTCGCCCAGCTCTTCTTTGGCATCATCTATGCGGGTGCCTGGCCGGTGCCGCTGCCACTGCCGACCAGCTTTGGCGGCAAGGACAGCTATATCGACCAGCTCAACGTCCAGCTGACCAGCTGCGACCCGATGCTGTTCCTGTTCCCCAGGGAACTGGCTGACATGGCGGGCGAATCCGGCCGCCAGAAAAATGTCGAAAGTATCGCGTTCGAGGATTTTATCGCTCGCGACGTGATCCCGGCCGACCTGCCGCAGGCGCAGATGCAGGATATCGCCTATCTGCAATATAGCAGCGGATCGACCCGCTTCCCCCATGGCGTCGCCGTGACGCATCATGCGCTGCTCAGCAATCTGGCTGCGCACAGCCATGGCATGGAAGTGCAGGACAGCGACCGCTGCATCAGCTGGCTGCCCTGGTATCATGACATGGGGCTGGTCGGCTGCTTCCTGTCGGTCGTCGCCAATCAGGTGTCGACCGATTATATGAAAACCGAGGATTTCGCCCGCCGCCCGCTGGCCTGGCTGGACCTCATCAGCCGCAACACCGGCACTTCGATCAGTTACTCGCCGACCTTCGGCTACGACATCTGCGCCCGCCGCATGTCCAGCCAGACCAAGGCGCAGGACCGGTTCGACCTGTCCCGGTGGCGGCTGGCAGGCAATGGCGCGGACATGATTCGCCCCGACGTGATGCAGAGCTTCGTCGATGCTTTTGCTGACGCCGGTTTCTCCCCCAACGCCTTCCTGCCGAGCTACGGCCTGGCCGAAGCGACGCTGGCCGTCACCATCATGCCGCCGGGCGAAGGGATCATCGTCGAACTGGTCGAGGAAACCGACCTCTCAGGCGGCGATGCTACCGAAGGGCGTCCGCAGCGTTTCCGTTCCATCGTCAATTGCGGCAAGCCCGCGCGCGGCATGATCGTGGAAATCCGCGACGAGGATGGCGGTCCGCTCAGCGAGCGGCAGATCGGCAAGGTGTGGACCACCGGGCCTTCGTTGATGGTAGGCTATTTCCGCGATCAGGCCGCGACTGACGCCTGCATGGCCCCCGATGCATCTGGCCGCGTCTGGCTCGACACCGGCGATATGGGCTATCTGAGCGACGGCTATCTCTACATCGTCGGTCGCGCCAAGGACATGATCATCATCAACGGCAAGAATCACTGGCCGCAGGATATCGAATGGGCGGTCGAACAACTGCCCGGCTTCAAACAGGGCGACATCGCCGCCTTCGCCATCACCACTCCCGGCGGGGAAGAAGCGCCCGCCGTCCTGGTCCATTGCCGCACATCCGACAATGACGAACGCTCCCGCCTGCGCGACCAGATTCGCGAACGAGTGCGCGCGATCACCGGCATGAACTGCGTTGTCGAACTGGTGCCGCCGCGCACCCTGCCGCGCACCAGCTCCGGCAAATTGAGCCGGTCCAAGGCGCGCAACCTCTATCTGACCGGCGAAATCAGACCTTACGACATCGCAGCCTGACAGGCTGATCGCTTCGCGGGCGTCAGGCTTACCAAATCATAACCCATGGCTGCTATCGCGGGACCGTGGGTAGCAAACTGGAACATATCGCCGAACCGGACCATCAGGAGCGTGCATCACTGCGCGCGATGATGGGGCTGTGCTGTGTGCGTGACGACGCCGGGGCGCGGGTGCTGGAATCGCAGTTGCGCACCGCGGATAGCGTGGCCTTGCTGCGGCAGGTCATGAACCTGTGCGGTCTGCTGTTCATCTGGCAGGTATTTTCGCATTGTTGTTCGCCGGTCATGCTGGGCCTTTGGAGCATTGCGCTGATCGGCTGTACCCTGGTCGGTGTCATGATGGACCGTGAACGCCGGAAGGCCAATAATATCGACCTGACGACCCGCGATCTGCGTCGGCACGGTTTTGGCGCGCTGTTGCAGGGCATTGTGTGGGCGGCCTGTATGGTCCTCGTCTCGCAAGCGGGCGAAACGGAGGAGCTGGTCGCGCTCTGGACATTGATCAGTTGCATCATGGTATGCGGCGCGATCAGCTATGCCGCAACCCCGCTGTCCGCCACCGCCTTCCTGTTGCCCTGCATAGCCGGGCTGTTTGCGATGTTCCATGACGGCGGCCACTTGCCTCTGCGCGCGCTGGCGACCAGCTATGCGCTGTCGCTGCTGGTCGGCTGCGTCATTTATGCCCGCACTTTCGCGCGCCAGCACAGCACGACCGTGCAGCTGGAGGAAAAGAGCGAAGTCGTCAGCCTGCTGCTGCGCGAATATGAGGGCGGCGGGTCCGACTGGCTGTGGCAGACCGATCCGCTGCGCCGGATCAGCAGCGTTTCGGCGCGCTTTGCCGAAACCATGGGGCTGGACCCCGCCCAGTTGGAAGGGGAACCCCTGGTCCAGATATTGGCCGGCAGCGGCTGGGAAAGCGGACGTTTCGCCGCCGGCTTGCACAGTCTGGCGGACCATCTCAAGCGGCGCGAAAGTTTCAGCAATC
Organism: Sphingobium indicum BiD32; assembly: GCF_000382885.1. Taxonomy (GTDB): domain Bacteria; phylum Pseudomonadota; class Alphaproteobacteria; order Sphingomonadales; family Sphingomonadaceae; genus Sphingobium; species Sphingobium japonicum_C. The sequence goes on along the minus strand of NZ_CAVK010000017.1, from coordinate 16,499 downwards.
TGGTCCTTCCGGTCGAGGTGCAGGGCCAGACCCGCTGGTGGGAATTGTCCGCGTCGCCCCGACACGATGAAAACGGCATATTTCTGGGCTTTCGCGGCGTCGCGTCCGACGTCACGACGCAGCGCGAATCGGCGGACAAGATTGCCATGCTTGCGCGCTTCGATCCGCTGACCGGCCTGCCCAACCGCAGCCATTTGCGCGAAGTGCTGGATCAGGCGATGGCGGCGACGCATGGGCGATCGTCGGGCTGCGGCTTCCTGATGATCGACCTGGACCGGTTCAAGGCGATCAACGACACGCTGGGACACCAGACCGGTGACAAGCTGCTCAGCCAGGTCGCGCGCCGTTTGCGGCAAATTTGTTCAGGTCCGGAATTTTGCGGGCGAATCGGCGGCGACGAGTTTGGCGTCGTCATTCCCACCGTCGCCGACAGCCATCGGATCGTTCAACTGTCCAACGCGATCATCGGTGCGCTCTCGGCCCCCTATCAGGTCGATCAGCATATGCTCTATGTCGGGGCATCGGTCGGCTCTGCGCTATCGCCAATGGATGGGCGCGAATCGGAATCCCTGATCCGCAGCGCGGACCTGGCGCTCTATCGCGCCAAGGGTGAAGGCGGCGGACTGCATTGCGCCTATGAACCGCAGCTCCACGCCAAGGCGGAAGAAAGGCGGCTGCTCGAACTGGCGCTGCGCGAGGCGCTGGCAAAGGACCAGTTGCATGTCCTCTACCAGCCGGTTGTCGATGCGGTCAGTGGCGCGGTGATGGGTTTTGAGGCGCTCGTCCGCTGGACCCACCCGGAAATGGGACCGATTTCGCCGGTCAAGTTCGTGCCGGTGGCCGAAGAAGCCCGGCTGATCGCGCCGATCGGTGAATGGGTGCTGCGCACCGCCTGCATGGAAGCCGTGCGCTGGCCCGACGATGTCAGGATCGCTGTCAACGTATCGGCCGAGCAATTGGCTCACCCCAGTTTCGTGGCGGCCGTCATATCGGCGCTGGCGCAAAGCGGGCTGGAAGCGCGGCGGCTGGAACTGGAAGTCACCGAAAGCGTGTTCATGAACGAGGATGCGGGTGCGCTGCGGGTGCTGGACCAATTGCTTGGCCTTGGCATCCAGCTCTCGCTCGATGATTTCGGCACCGGCTATTCCTCGCTCGGCTATCTCAGCCGGACTCGCTTCAACACGATCAAGATCGACCGCAGCTTCGTGGTCGGCGCGTCGAAAAACACGCCCGAAAGTCTGGCGATCATCCGCGCCGTTGTGACGCTGGCCGACAGTCTGGGCATGGCGACCACGGCCGAAGGCGTAGAAACGGAAGTCGAGCTGGAAATGGTACGCCGACTGGGCTGCAAAAAGGTGCAGGGCTATTATTTCGGCCGCCCCATGGTCGCGCAGGATGCGATTGGCCTGTTCCCGCCGCAGCAGGAGCGGGCGCGAGCCTAATTACCCAGCAATTGCCGCTCGACCATGGTCCATAGCGCGGCAAAATCCTTTGCCGGGGGCGATGCCGGGGCAAAGGCGCCCAGCGGCTTGCGCCGCACCGTCATCTGCTCGATCGTGCTGGCCATCGGAATGGCGGGCCAGCCGGGCTGTTCGTCCAGCGCCTTGCGATGCAGGGTCCGGCGGCGATCGACCATCGAATAGACCGGCAGGATCGGCGCATGGCTCCCGCCACGCTGCACCAGATAGCGGGCCACTTCGCCCATCGCCCGCTGCGACAGGGGGGACGGGATGACGGGAATGACGATCAGGTCGGCGGCGCGCAGCACCTGCTCGCTGGTTTCGGTGAGGCCCGGCGGACAATCGAGGATGATGCGGTCATAATCCTTGCCCAGACTCTCGATCAGCTTGGACAATCGCTTCTTCTTGTCCATTTCGCGGAACAGATGGTCCAGACTGCGCAGTGATGTGTCCGCCGCGATCAGGTCCAGCCCCGGCACGGTCGACGGCTGGATCAGCTTGCGAACCTCGACATCCTTGCTGAAAATCGCGTGCGCCGCGTCGCGACTCTTGTTGTCGGTGGAAATCAGCCAGCTTGATGCGGCCTGCGGATCAAGATCCCACAGCAAGGTCCGCCGTTTCGAGATGGTCGCCGAAGCCCAGGCGAGGTTGATCGCGAAAGTGGTTTTGCCCACGCCGCCCTTCAGGCTGTAAACGGCGATGGTCGCCAATGCCGGTTCCTTTGCCATGGGATGAAAGCTACGGCTTCCTCCCGCCAAAGCAAGCCCTCAATCATGGCAATGTTACGCGCGCGTGACGTTACAGGACGTCGCGGGCCTTTTCCGGCGGCCGGGCGATTACCGCACCCTTGTCGGTGATGACGATGGCGCGCTCGATCAGGATCGGATGCACGGCCATGGCGTCGAGGATCGCGGCGTCATCGCTGGTGTCGAGGGCGATTTCCTTCACGACGCCCTCGCCCTTGCGCAGCGCATCGCGCGGGGGCAGCCCGGCTTTGGCCAGCACTGCCGCGATTTCAGCGCGGCTGGGCGGCGTCTTGAGATATTCCACCACGCTCACTTCCACGCCCGGCATCTCCTGAAGGATAGCCAGTGCCGCGCGCGACTTGGAGCAGCGGGGATTGTGCCAGATGGTGGCGTTCATCCCTGACCGTCCCGCGCCAGCCATTCTTCCAGCCACTTGATCGTATAGTCGCCGTTCAGGAACTCCGGGTCCTCCAGCAGTGCCTGGTGCAGGGGGATGGTGGTTTTCATCCCCTCGATCACATATTCCTGCAAGGCGCGTTTCAGCCGCATGATACAGCCTTCGCGGGTGCGGCCATAAACGATCAGCTTGCCGATCATGCTGTCGTAATAGGGCGGCACCTTATAGCCCTGATACAGGCCGCTATCGACGCGGACATGCATCCCGCCGGGGACATGATAGCGGGTCACGGTGCCGGGCGAAGGCGCAAAGGTACGCGGATCTTCGGCATTGATGCGACATTCGATCGCGTGACCGGTGAATTTCAGGTCGGCCTGCGTCACCGACAGCGGCTTGCCTTCCGCGATGCGGATCTGTTCGCGGACCAGATCGACCCCGGTGATCATTTCCGTCACCGGATGTTCGACCTGAAGCCGGGTGTTCATCTCGATGAAGTAGAATTCGCCATCTTCCCAGAGGAACTCGATCGTCCCTGCGCCGCGATAGCCCATGTCGGCCATCGCTTTGGCGCAGATGCCGCCGATCCGCTCACGGTCGGCCTGGCCCAGGATCGGGGAGGGGGCTTCTTCCAGCACCTTCTGGTGGCGGCGCTGGAGTGAACAGTCGCGTTCGCCCAGATGGATGGCATTGCCCTTGCCATCGCCAAAAACCTGGATTTCGATATGGCGCGGATTGCCGAGATATTTTTCCAGATAGACCGTGGCATCGCCAAAGGCTGCCTTCGCTTCCGATCCGGCCTGCTGCATCAGCGTTTCGAGGTCATCGGGCGAGGTGCAGACCTTCATGCCGCGACCGCCGCCGCCCGATGCTGCCTTGATGATGACCGGGTAACCGGCCTTTTCCGCTATCGCCTTGGCTTCGTCCAGATCGCTGATCGCGCCGTCGGAACCGGGGACAAGCGGCAGGCCGAGCGCGCCAGCGGTCCGCTTCGCCTCGATCTTGTCGCCCATGGTGCGGATATGTTCCGGCTTCGGCCCGACAAAGGCGATGCCATGCGCTTCGACGATTTCGGCGAATTTGGCGTTCTCGCTCAGGAAGCCATAGCCCGGATGGATCGCGTCCGCGCCGCTTATCTCTGCGGCAGAGATGATCGCCGCGACGTTCAGATAGCTGTCCTTGGCCGCTGGCGGCCCGATGCAGATCGCCTCATCAGCGAGGCGCACATGCATGGCGTCGGCGTCGGCGGTTGAATGGACCGCAACCGTCTTGATGCCCATTTCATGGCAGGCGCGGTGGATGCGCAGCGCGATTTCGCCGCGGTTGGCGATCAGCAGCTTTTCAATGGCCATTGGTGTTGCGGCCTTATTCAACGACGATCAGCGGCTGGTCGAACTCGACCGGTTGGCCATTGTCGACCAGCACCGCCTTGACCGTGCCGGACGTCGGCGCGGCGATGGCGTTCATCACCTTCATCGCCTCGATGATCACGACGGTCTCGCCAGCGGCGACCTGTGCGCCCACCCGAACGAAGGGGGCTGCGCCCGGCTCGGCCGACAGATAAGCGGTGCCCACGATCGGCGAACGGACCATCGTGCCCGATGGTGCTGCCGGTTCGGCGGCGGCGGGCGCGGCCACCGGAGCCGCAACCGGCGCGGCGGGGGCGGGGGCGTAGGAGGGCGCATAGATGGGCGCGCCGCCGCCAGCCTTGCGGGCGACGCGGATCTTGCGATCGCCATCCTCGACCTCGATCTCGGTCAGGTGGGTATCGTCGAGCAGCGCGGCCAGTTCACGCACCAGCGCGACATCCACCTGCATTGCGCCCTTTTCCTGCTTGTCGTTCATGGTTGACCCTTGTTTCGCATCTAGACGTGATAATTGCGGCCAGCGCCTATGCCGATTTGCGCCAGAGCGCAACTTTGTAGCGTTGGCCCGAAGCGGCGCAATGCCTTCTAGAGTTCCAGCGCGGCCTCCAGCGCCAGCATGTAGGACATCGGCCCAAAGCCGGCGATCGTTCCCCTGGCCGCCATGCCGACATAGCTCTTGTGGCGAAAATCCTCGCGCTTGTGCGGATTGGACAGGTGGACCTCTATCACTGGCACGGTGATGCCCTTGATCGCGTCGTGCAGCGCTACGGACGTATGAGTCAGCCCGCCAGGGTTCAGGATGACGGCATGGGCGCCCTCGCCATGCGCTTCCTGCAACCAGTCGATCAGATGACCTTCATGGTTCGATTGCCGGAAATCGATCGCGACATGGGCGCGCGTCGCCGCATCCTCCATCCGCTCGGCAATGTCGTCCAGCGTGTCATAGCCGTATATTTCCGGCTCGCGCGTTCCCAGCATGTTGAGGTTGGGACCGTTCAGCACGTAGATTTTGCGCGTATCCGCCACGGCGTTCCCCTTGGTTGTTGCGAGCAGGGGACAAGCGCCCCTATATGCGGCGACGATCTTTAGCCTTTCGTGTCGCGCCAAGTCGAGACACGTTTCCACCTTGCATGAACGGGACCGCATATCGTGAGCGTCGACGGCACCATATCCATCCATATCAACGGCGAACATCGCCGCGTGCGCGACGGGCTGACCCTGGCCCAACTGGCAAGCGAACTGGGTTTCGTGCCGGAAAAGGTGGCGGTCGAGCGCAATCTGGAGGTCGTGCCGCGATCGACACTGGCACAGGTCATGGTCGAGGATGGCGACGAGCTGGAAATCGTGCATTTTGTCGGCGGCGGCGACGGGTCTCCAGTCGCCGCCGACAGCTGGTCCGTCGCGGGCCAGACCTTCCGGTCGCGCCTGATCGTGGGCACCGGCAAATATAAGAGTTTCGAGCAGAATGCGGCAGCGGTCGCGGCGTCGGGCGCGGAAATCGTCACTGTCGCGGTGCGCCGCGTCAATGTGAGCGACCCCAAGGCGCCGATGCTGACCGACTATATCGACCCCAAGGTCATCACCTACCTGCCCAACACCGCGGGCTGCTTCACCGGCGAGGACGCGATCCGCACGTTGCGGCTGGCGCGCGAGGCTGGCGGCTGGGAATTGGTGAAGCTGGAAGTGCTGGGCGAGGCGCGCACCCTCTATCCCGACATGGTCGAAACGCTGCGCGCGACCGAAATTCTGGCCAAGGAAGGCTTCAAGCCGATGGTCTATTGCGTCGATGATCCGATCGCGGCCAAGCGGTTGGAGGATGTCGGCGCGGTGGCGATCATGCCGCTGGGCGCGCCGATCGGGTCCGGCCTTGGCATCCAGAACCGGGTCACCATCCGCCTGATCGTGGAGGGCACCACACTGCCCGTGTTGGTAGATGCCGGCGTCGGTACTGCATCGGAGGCGGCGCAGGCGATGGAACTGGGTTGTACAGGGGTATTGATGAACACCGCGATCGCCGAAGCGAAAGACCCGGTGCTGATGGCTGCCGCGATGAAGGCGGGCGTGGAGGCGGGCCGCATGGCCTATCGCGCCGGACGCATGGGCAAACGTATGTATGCTGATCCGTCCAGCCCTTTGGCAGGATTGATCTGACGCGTGAATCCTCCCGTTGCAGGCAGGACTATCGCATAGAAAATGCCCGCTCCTTCGAGGTCATCCTAAACGAGTTCCGCATGACGAAGTAAAATGAAGTGCGGGCCATATACGATAGCCCTGCCCTTCAAAGGGGAAGATTGCGAAGCGCATCTTGTAATCGACCCTCTTCAATTTTCGCCCATGCAGCAAATTGACCGCTGCCTGTCTTGTCGCCTATGGGCTGGGGCAAGTTGAGGAGGAGAAATAGCGATGGTGAACAAGCTCTACCCCGATGCCGCGTCCGCGCTGGAGGGGCTCCTCTTTGATGGTATGCATCTGTGCGCCGGCGGATTTGGCCTGTGCGGCATTCCCGAACGGCTGATCGACGCGATCCGCGATTCGGGCGTCAAGGATCTGACCATTGCTTCCAACAATGCCGGCATCGATGGCGAGGGGCTGGGCAAGCTGCTGCGCACTCGGCAGGTCAAGAAGATGATCTCCTCCTATGTCGGCGAGAATAAGGAATTTGAACGCCAATATCTGGCGGGCGAGCTGGAAGTCGAATTCTGCCCCCAAGGAACGCTGGCCGAACGCTGCCGCGCGGGCGGGGCGGGCATCCCCGGCTTCTACACAAAGACCGGCGTTGGCACGCAGGTGGCCGAGGGCAAGGAAGTCAAGAATTTCGATGGCGAGGATTATATCCTGGAACGCGGCATCTTTGCCGATGTGGCCATCATCAAGGGCTGGAAGGCCGACGAGAGCGGCAACCTGATCTTCCGCAAGACCGCGCGCAACTTCAACCAGCCGATGGCGACCGCCGCGAAAATCTGCGTCGCCGAAGTCGAGGAAGTGGTGCCGACCGGCAGTCTTGACCCGGACGCGATCCACCTGCCCGGCATTTACGTGAAGCGCATGATCATCGGCGCGCCCTACGACAAGAAGATCGAATTCCGCACCGTTCGCCAAAGGGAGGCCGCTTAATCATGGCATGGACTCGTGATGAGATGGCCGCCCGCGCGGCCAAGGAACTGAAAGACGGTTTCTACGTCAATTTAGGCATCGGCATCCCGACGCTGGTTGCGAACCATATCCCGGCTGGCGTTGAAGTGACGCTCCAGTCGGAAAACGGGATGCTGGGCATCGGGCCTTTCCCTTATGAGGGCGAGGAGGATGCGGACCTGATCAACGCAGGCAAGCAGACGATCAGCGAACTGCCGCAGACCGCCTATTTCAGCTCGGCCGACAGTTTCGCGATGATCCGGGGCGGGCATATCGATCTCACCGTCCTTGGTGCGATGGAGATTGCCGAAAATGGCGACATCGCCAACTGGATGATCCCCGGTAAGATGATCAAGGGCATGGGCGGCGCGATGGATCTGGTCGCGGGCGTCAAGAAGATCATCGTCGTGATGGAACATACGTCCAAAAATGGCGATCCCAAATTTATCCCGGCTTGCACCCTGCCGCTGACCGGCAAGAATGTGGTCGACATGATCATCACCGACCTGTGCGTATTCCAGCGCCCCGACCATGACAGCCCGTTCACGCTGGTCGAAATGGCGCCCGGCGTCACGGCGGAGGAAGTCGCCGCCAAGACCACCGCCCATTATTTGCGCTGAGAGTGTCATGAGCCTTGATGGCGTCTATGATGAGGGCAATGTCTTTGCCCTCATCCTTGCGGGAAAGATCCCTTCGGTCACCCTGTACGAGGACGCCGATACGCTCTGCTTCCTGGATATCCAGCCCCAGTCCAAGGGGCATGCGCTGGTCATTTCCAAATGGTCGAAGGCGCGTAATATATTGGAGATTGAGGATGATGCGCTGGCGCAGGTGATGGCCACGACTCGCAAGGTCGCGACCGCCATCCGCGCCGCGCTCGACCCGGACGGTCTGCACATCGCCCAGTTCAACGGCGCGGCGGCGGGGCAGACCGTGTTCCATCTCCACGTCCATATCGTGCCCCGCTGGGCGGGGCAGGCACCCGGCTTTGCCGCGCATGCGCAGGGCCAGTTCGCTGATGCCGACGCGCTCAAGGCGCTGGCCCAAGAGATTCGCGCGCACCTTTGATGCGCCCTCGTCGCTTTATGGCGCGTGCGCCTCTTTTGTCGGGCTTGATCTGACATGGCCTTGCGTCCCTTCAATGTGCCCGGCGCGCGGCTGGCGCTCCGTACCAAGCGGGCCAGCCCGTTGTTTCACGGCCAGCGGGGCGAGAGCGAGGTCATCCTCGACCTGTCGCGCTTACTGTCGCGTTCGTTCCATCCTGCGCCTACGGGCATCGATCGGGTGGAATATGTCTATGCCCGCGAATTGCTGGAGCGGATGCCCGACCGTCTGTCCTTTGCTGCGGTTCATCCGGCGGGCGGCTATTATGGTCGGCTCGATAGCGCGGCGGTGCGGCAGTTCCTGGCCTTCACCGCAGCCAAATGGCGCAATGCCGGGGTTGCCGACGCGCGGGAGAGCCGGGCGGCGACGGTGCGGCACATGTTCGCGCTGCGCCCCCGCCCGGTGCCCCGCGCGACCGGGCCGCGCCTCTATTTGCAGGTGTCGCCCCATCATCTGGACGATGCCGATCAGGTCGGCGCGATCCTACGCGCCGAGGGCGCGAAATTCGTGACGCTGGTGCATGACGTGATCCCGCTCAGCCATCCTGAATATGCCCGGCCGCAGGGCGCCGACGAACATCGACGGCGGGTGCATACGATCGACCGCTTCGCCAGCGGCATCATCGGCAACAGCCAGGCGACGATCGACGCATTGGTGCCGCATATGGCAAGCGGCCTGACGGGGCGCGCGGTCCGCGTCGCCCATTTCGGCGCGGACGCCCCGGACATATTCGGCGGCCGGGAAGAGGTGCTGCCCGACCGCCCCTATTTCGTCTATATTTCGACCATCGAACCGCGCAAGAATCACCTGCTGCTGCTCACCATCTGGCGAAGGCTGGTCGAGCAACTGGGCGATGCAGCCCCGGTGCTGGTGCTGATCGGGCGGCGCGGCTGGGAAAATGAGAATGTCGTCGATCTGCTCGATCGCGCCGAAGCGTTGCGCGGCCATGTGATCGAAGCGGGTGAAGTGTCCGACACGCGGATGCAGGCGCTGGTCGCCAATGCGCGCGCGATGCTGATGCCCTCCTTTGCCGAAGGGTTCGGGATGCCGGTGGTCGAAGCGCTGGCCGCAGGCGTGCCGGTGATATGCAGCGACATCATGGCCCATCGCGAAGTGGGTGGCGACGCCCCCGACTATCTCGATCCGCTGGACGGGCTGGGCTGGATGAAGGCGATTCGCAACTATAGTCAGCCGGATTCGCCTGATCGCGCGGCGCAGATTGCTCGGCTGTCGGTCTGGCGCGCGCCGACCTGGCGGGACTATTTCGACATCGTGACCGATCTGCTGGAAGATGTGACAAGCTCTGTTTATTGACCTTGCATCGGCCTAAGCCCATGAACTGACTGCCATCATGTTTTCAAAGCCATTCCTGCGGTCCCCGCCCTTCCCCGGCATTGCCCCCTCGCTCGCCGCCGTCAGCGTCGTGCGCGACGCGGGCGATGTCGTTGTGCCGGTCGATGACGCTGTGCTGGACGCGATCGCTTCTGCGCGGGTCGGCGGCACATTCTGGGGCGCGAGACCCGATGTACGAGGCTGGCCGCCTCAGACAGAAAGCGATCCCTGGGCGCTGGTCGCGCAGGCCCAATCGATCCATGCCCCAGCAGAGGACGAACTGGCATTGATCGCTGGCCTGCTGGGCGTTCCCGTCATTGATCTCGATGGTGCGATCATCGACCCTGATCTGCTGCGCGCAACCCTCAAGGCGCGAATCGCCGAAGCTCGATACCGTGACTGTTTTACCGGCGAGCCGGTCGATGCGATGCAGGCGGTGACGCAGCTGGCCGACTGGCGACGGCATATCGACGGCAATCGCGGGATAGTGGCGGCCAGCGGCATGGCTTTCTGGAAGCGCGAAGCGATCCGTCATTTCCTGTGGGATGGCATTGCGTCGCCCCGCTTCCTGTCCGCCGACCGGGGTCTGCGTCGCGCCCGGCGGGAAAAGGGCGCGCTGGCGGTCTGGCCATCGCGGGTTCCCGTCACCATGCCGCAGGACGCCGCTGATCAGGGGGTCGCGCTGGCTCGGGTCGAGGATGGCTTTCTGCGCTCGCGCGGGCTGGGGGCGGGGCTGCACCCGCCCGGATCGGTCGTGGTTGATCGCACCGGCATCTATTATAATGCGCGCGCGGCCAATGACCTGGAAACGCTGCTGGCGACGCATGACTTTCCGCCCGCGCTGGTCGATCGCGCTCGCCGCCTGCGCGAACGTGTCTGTGCGACCGGTGTGACCAAATATGGCCCGGAAGCGGGGAAGATGATCGATCTGCCGACGGGCATGCGTACGGTGCTCGCGATCGGCCAGGTCGATGACGACCTGTCGGTGCGGCTGGGCGGGGCCGGGGTCGATGGCAATCTCGATTTTTTGAAGCGGGTACGCCGGGCCGAACCGGATGCCTGGATCGTCTATCGTCCGCATCCCGACGTGCAGGCGGGGCATCGCAAGGGGCATTTGCCTGACGCTGTCGTCCTTGCCCATGCCGATGTTATCGACAGTGGCGCGCCTTTGATGGAACTGGTCCAGGCAGTTGATGAATTGCATGTCCTGTCTTCCCTGACCGGATTCGAGGCGCTGATGCGCGGCCGTTCCGTAACGGTGCATGGGTTGCCCTTCTATGCGGGCTGGGGGCTGACCCGTGATCTGGCCAAGTCCAGTGCGCGGCGCGGGCGTAAACTCAGCGTGGATCAGCTTGTCGCGGCCGCTCTCATTCTCTATCCTCGCTATCTAGATCCGGTAACGCGGTTGCCGTGCGGTCCAGAAATCATGGTGGATCGCATGGCGGATGGATCGACGCCGCCGATGACCTGGCTCATCGCGTTGCGGGCGCTACAGGGGAAGTTTCGACGTTTTATGACCTTGTCCGCTGAGTTTCTACATGGCTAACCGCCCATCCAAGACATTTCTGTTCCTTCAAGGGCCGCATGGTCCCTATTTCGCGATGCTGGCCGAAGCCTTGCGGCGACGCGGACATGGTGCGCTGCGAATCAACATCAATGGCGGCGACAAGATCGACTGGCCCGACGATGCGACCGACTATCGCGGCACCTTTCGCAACTGGCCGCTGTTTTTCGACGATTTCATCGTTGCGCATGGCGTCACGGACCTGATCCTTTACGGCGATTGCCGACCCTATCATGCCAGCGCGCATAGCATGGCTCGCCTGCGCGACCTGCGCGTCCATGTGGTGGAGGAAGGCTATATCCGCCCTGATTTCCTGACGCTCCAGCCCGATGGCGTGAACGGCAATTCCACCCTGCCGCTCGACCCGCAATGGTATCGTGATCAGGCGCGCGGCCTGCCACCGCTCGGCGATGATCAGCCGTCGATTCCGTCCAATTTCAGCGCCCGCGCTCGCAACACCATGCGCAACGGCGTAGCCGCTCTTCTGCTGCGCCCCTTATTCCCCTTTTACCGCACGCACCGGCCGCACAGTTTCATGCTGGAATCGCTGTCCTGGGCGCGCAAGCTGGTGATGCGTCGCCGCGACGTGCAGCAGTCAGCCGAAGCCTGGGCCAAGGTTGAAGGGAAGCGCTATTTCACCCTGCCGTTGCAGCTCAATTCCGATTATCAGTTGCGCGTCCACTCGCCCTTTGGTGACATGCGCGCAGCCTTGCGCTTCGTCATCAAGAGTTTTGCCCATCATGCCCCCGCCGACGTGCTGCTCGTTATCAAGCAACACCCGCTCGATTCTGGCCTGGTTAACTGGGACCGGCAAATTCGACGGCTGGCTGCCCAATATGGCGTGACGGAACGCATCTTCTATCTGTCCGACTGGGACATTGCCGAAGTCGTGGAAAAGGCGGTGGGCGTGGTCACGGTCAACAGCACGGTCGGCACACTGGCGCTCAACAGCGGCAAGCCTGTCGTTGTTCTGGGTCATGCGGTGTACAAGGTGCCCGGCATGGTCAGTGTGAAGGGGCTGGACGATTTCTGGGCTGCACCGACGCCGCCCGACATGGCGCTCTATTCTGCCTTTCGGCAGGTATTGGCCGATCGCTGCCTGATTCGCGGCGGGCTGCTGAGCGATGAAGGTTTGCAGATGCTGGTCGATAATGCGGCGGATAGGCTGGCACCGGTGAAGCGACCCGCCCGCCGTCATCTGAAACTGGTCCCGCCCAAGGTCAGCGATTTCATCGCGTCGAATAGCGCACCCTGATCTCAAGGGGCAGTAAAGCCATAGCGGGTGAAAATAGCCCTGCCCGTTGACGAGAGCAGAAAGCGACGGAACGCTTCGGCTTCCCTGTGTCGGCTGCTGGTCAGGCGCGCGATCGGGTAATGGATCGGCGGGTGGCTGCGCGCCGGGAAAGCGCCAACGATCGCAACGCCGCTGGCGACGCGCGCATCGGTGGCATAGACGATCCCCAGTGGCACCTCGCCCCGTTGGACCAGCGCGAGCGCCGCGCGGACATTGTCGCCGCGCGCGATCCTGCCCGCAACGCTGGGCCATACGCCCAGGCTGGTCAGCGCTGCCTTGCCATATTTGCCGGCGGGCACGCTGTCAGGATTGGCCATGGCCAGCCGCCCGTTGCCTAGCGCCCGCGCGATCGGCATGGCGCGACCGATCCGCAGGCGCACCGGTTTGCGGTTCGGCGTGACCAGCACCAGCCGGTTGCCGACCATATTGGTGCGGGTGCCGCGCACGACAAACCCAGCCTGCTCGACGTCGCGCATCCAGTCATCGTCCGCTGACAGGAACAGGTCAGCGGGCGCCCCCGCCCGGATCTGACGCGCCAGCGCCGAGGAACCGGCGAAGGACAGGACGGGTCGCGCATGGCCTTGCCTGGCCCAAGCCTCAGCGGCGGCGGTCATCGCCTCCTGCATACTGGCCGCTGCCAGCACCAACGGACCCCGATTGCTTGGTGCGCCCTGCGCCGTCGGGGTCATAAGCAGGAACAGCGCGATGGCGCACAGAAAGCGTTGGATCATGCCGTCTGTCTGCCTTCGGCCCGTTGGCGATGCAAGCGTCGCACCATGCTTTTGTCGCGCGGATCAATCGGCTAGAGGAGATCGCATGATCAGGAATCCGCGCTGACATGGCGATCGTCAGAAGCCAGTGCGGCCAGTGCGGCGTCGGCTGCGGCATTCGCGCGATCACCGACACCGATCGTCGCGTCAATATAGAGGGCGACCGGCTGCATCCGGCCAATGGCGGGCTGCTGTGCGATCGGGGGCAGGCGCTGGGCGATGCCGCGATGACACTGGAGGGGCGGTTGCTCCAGCCATTGGTCGATGGGCGACCGGCTGGATGGGACCGGACGATCGCGCAGGTCGCGCGGCGGCTGACGGCCATTTTGACCCGTCATGGTCCGGGCAGCATTGCGCTCCATGTCGGCGGCGGATTGCTGACCGAAGATTATTATGTCGCCAACAAGCTGATCAAAGGCTTTTTCGGATCAGCCCATATCCATACTCCATGGCGTGAGCGGACCAGCGCGGCGCAACGGGCGGCGTTCGGTGAGGATGTGATGCCTGCCGCTTACGAGGATATTGATCGCGCGGCGATGATCCTGCTGGTGGGGGATGGCATCACGGCGCATCCGGTCTTGCTGACACGGGTGCAGGCGGCGCGAGAGGCGGGTGTGCGGCTTGTCCTGCTGACGGATAAGAATATCGCGATCGAGGCTGATCTGCATCTGAAGGTGGAGCCGGGCAGTGCCGCGCGGCTGCTGGCGGGCGCACTGTTGCATGGCCATGACACGGGCCAGCATGACGCGGATTTTTTGACCCGGAGCGTTGCGGTGCCAGCGGGTTTCTGGAACGGGCTGCGACCGGGGCATGATATCTGGTCGGTCGCCCGCGCGACCGGGCTGACGCCAGCGGCGATCCGGGCCTTTTACGATGAATGGATAACCACCGACCGCGTCGTCACCCTGTTCGCTGGTGACGATACGCCGGAACTGGCGGCTGCGGTCATCAACCTCCATCTCGCCAGCGGACGGATTGGACAGCCCGGCGCGACGCCCTTTGCCATGGCCGGCGCGGCCAATGGCATGGGCGCGCGCGAATCTGGCTGCGTGGCGGACAGTCTGGCCGCCCATAGCGATTTCGCGCCCGATGCCCGCGCCAGTATCGCCCGCTTCTGGGGTGCGCGGCTGCTGGCGGAAGGGCCGGGGCTGGAGGGGGAGGCATTGCTGCGGGCGATGCGCGATGGGCGGGTCAAGGCGCTGTGGAGCATCGGAGCGGACCCGGCGGCGGAGGCCTGGTTGCGCGAGGCGCGGGGGCTTGTCCCGCTGGCGATCCGTTCGACAGACATGCTGGCGGAGCAGGGCGATGGCTGGTCGATCCTGCTGCCTTCCGCCGCCTGGGTCGAAAAGGACGGGACGCTGACCGGCATGGACCGGCTGATCAGTCGCCAGCGTCGGTTTTTCCCCTTGCCCGGAGAGGCGCGGCCAGACTGGTGGATGCTGACCAAAGTGGCGCAGGCGATGGGCTGGAGCGATGCCTTCCATTATGAACGGCCTGCCGACATTTATCGCGAACATGCGCGGCTGACCGCTTATGGCAACGATGGTGCGCGGCTGCTCAACCTGCGCCGCCATGCGCCGATTTCCAACCCGGCCTATGATGAGCTGACGCCGTGGCGCTGGGGCGAAGTGCCGTTCGACGAGGGGCGTTTTCCGACGCCGGATGGACGGGCGAGATTCGCTTAACTTCGCACTTTTCCCGGCAAATGCGACATTTTGTTGCGCCGCCCTGATCCTATCGGAATGCCGACATGCGATCTTATCGCCCTGGGTCGATGTAGGACAGCCCTCAGTTGGGCGACGCGGCAATGTCCTGAAGATGCGCGAGCAGGGCGTCGCCATTGGCCGTCCAGGTGAAGCGCAGCGCGGCGGCGCGCACGGCTTCGCGGTCGGGCGGATTGTCCAATATCGCGCGGATAGCGGTGGCAATGGCCTCCGGCTCGCGATCGACAATCTGCCCCGCTTCCGGCCGGTCGAGCAGTTCGCGCGCGCCGCCGACATCGCTGATCACGATCGGGGTGCCGCAAGCCAGCGCCTCGACCCAGGCATTGGCGAGACCTTCGGAGGCCGAGGGCAGCGCCATCACATCGGCGGCGGCGAAGATACGCGGCAATTTATGGTGCGGGACCGAGCCGAGAAAGCCGAGCCGCCGGTCGACGCCCAGTTCCTGCGCGAGATTTTCCAGCGTGCGCCGATATTGCCCCTGTCCGGCCAGCAGCAAAGTGACGTCGGGCAGCAAAGGCAAGGCGCGCACGAGCAAATCCTGTCCCTTGCGCGGGATCAGCGCGCCGACGCACAGCACGACCGGCCCGGTGAAATCCAGCGCCGCCTTCGCCTCGGCGCGGTCGGCAATCTCGAACGTGTCGAGATCGACCCCGGTATAATGGACGCGGATCTTTTCCTGCTCCATGCCCATGCGGACCATCGAGCGGCGCATGGCGTCCGATACCGCGAGCAGGCCGGCTGCGCCGTTACCTGCCCGTTGCACCATCTTGCGGGTGCCGCGCTGGCCGCCCCAGTGATGGATATCCGCGCCGCGCGCCTTGACCGAATAAGGGATGCCCAGCGCGCGCGACAGGCGCTGCGCCACCGGGCCGTCGGGGAAGAAGAAGCTGGCGTCGATCACGTCGAACGGCTTTTCCGCGTGCAGCCGCCTGATCAGCGGCAGGATCGCGCGGGTCATGGTCCACACATTGGTCCGCCCGCCAATTTTGGGGATGATCGGGAAGGTCGGGCGATAGACGGTCAGTTCGCGCCATTTTTCCCTGCGCGGCAGGGCGCGCAGCGGGGCGTAGCGCGGGGCGAGCGAGAGCGGCCATGGCGGCAGGCCGACCGGCGCGATGACGGTGACGGTCGCTGCCGGGCGGCTTGCCAGTTCGCGCGCCTGCCGTTCCACGAACACGCCGAATGTCGGACGGCTGATGTCGGGAAAGAGGGTCGATAGCATGAGGACGTTGAGCGTCATGGTCTCTCTTTCGCGCAGCAGCCTTTGCCAAGTGGTTAAGAGCCTGCCAACCTTTTTGCTAGAGCCGTCGGACAAGCTGTTCCGCGACTGCGGCCCATGGCGGGTCGGTCAGCACCAGTTGGCGCGCCCCGGACCCCAGCGGCAGCAGTTGCAGCCGGTCGCCCTCCCGGCCGATCAGCCGCCCGAACAGGAAGCGGCCCGCGGGGCGGGGAAAGAGAATGTCGCGGTTGAGCGCGCTGGCAAAATCCTCCGGCGCGATGCGGCGGCACCAGATGGCGTCGCCGCTGCGATAGTCGCCGATGCTGGCGCTGACATGGACGCCGACCATGCCATCGGCGGCAACGGGGGAGGGGGAGGGGAAGGCGAGGGGGC
>NZ_CAVK010000018.1 GCF_000382885.1 Sphingobium indicum BiD32 | reverse complement strand
CTTATATGAGGATTGGCAAGAGTGGCGATGATCAAGGCGACAAATTGGGGTACCTTCCTGTGCTGTATGCGATTCAGGGCCTGAGCTCAGTTGCGTGACGCGGGTCGTTGCCGAGCCCTATCCAACTTATATGCGGTCAGCGATGTAAGGCGCTGCACCATGATCCCGCTTGCGGCGGGCAAGAGCTCAGGGTCGACGAAGCCATTCTGGGAAATCGGCAGTTGATGCCATCGGCTCATTCGGTTCGTCTGCCCTGCATCTACCGGGACTGATCGGGTTCCGGAAGATCCTTCAGATCTGGTGCGGCGTCAGGCTGCTTTTACGACGGTCCCTTCGATAACCACACCAGCATTGACGTATTTCCAGAGCGCCACCAGCAGCTTGCGGGCGAGCGCAACGATTGTCGTTTTCTTCAGACGACCGCCGTTCTGGGCCACACGGGCCTTGAACCAACCTGTGAGTGCCGAGGAGGGCTGATGGCGCACCCACAGCCAGGCCAGCTGGATGAGAGTCGTGCGCAATCTTGGGTTGCCCGCCTTGGACACGCCCTGGTCGTGATCGACCTTGCCACTTTGCCAGTGTGAAGGCGCAAGCCCTGCGTAGGACGCGACCTGTCGGCGATTGTCAAACTGACGAGACAGCCCCTCGTGCCACAGTACGGATGCAATTTCCGGCCCGATGCCTTTCAACTGTAGCAACATCACGGGCACCGATGGTGCCGGTGATGACGGCTCTACCGCGGACACCAAATTGTTTGTATAGGTCGTGGCAGCGGGATGTGGCGCAGCAAGCAAAGCATCCCGCGCCTCCTCGCACGCCTTGATCTGCAGTATCACCAATTCGAGACGGTCGAGTTCGCGACAGATCTGCGCCTTAAGTTGGGCAGGAAGCGGCCGTCCATCACCAGTCTGAAGCTCGTCCAGCCGTTTGCGTCGGTCCTGGCGGAGCGGCCGATAGCCGTGGACACCCTGTCCGAAGAGCAACCCCTTGATTCGATTGACGTGGCGAGTGCGCTCGATCGTCAGGGACTTGCGCTCGCGGGAAACGCGACGGCGATCCTCCTCTTCCGGCGTCGGTGCCCGCACCATCGCACACACCCGGGGGTCGCCGCGTTTGTACGCCAACAGTGCGCGCACCAGCATCTCGCCATCAATTCTGTCGGTCTTGACGCGACGCTTGCGCCGCGAGACCGCAATCGAGGCAGGGTCTACGACGTGGCTTTCGATCCCCTCGGCTTCGAGCACACGATGAACCCAGAAGCCGTCTAGCCCGGCTTCCTGAATGACCACGAGCGGAAAAGCCCGTCCGGTGCGAGCCTCAGCCTTGCGTTGCAACTCGGCAAAACGGGTAAGCATGCCGGCAACGTCGCTAGCGGGAAGCGAGAACTTCGAAAGCTTTTCGCCACCTCCCGGTGACAGCGAGGTAATCAGCCATTTCGATTGGCTGAGTTCCAGCGAGATGAAAATCGCGCTAAGGTCGACACGAACGGCGGGCTGCGCTTCGGGACGGTGGACTGCAATGGTCATGCTGATCTCCAGAACGGTTTTTTAGCGAGAACACTCTGGCAGAGCACCGCACGCTGTTCACTTCCTCATAGGATCTG
>NZ_CAVK010000019.1 GCF_000382885.1 Sphingobium indicum BiD32 | reverse complement strand
TCGAATTTGTCGTTGCACAGGCCCTTATCAATGCCTTTCCCGGTGAAGACTTAACCCCGCAAACCGAACGTGCGGTGGAACGGGAAGTGGAGGCAGCAGAACCTGGGACCATGGCAGCGGTCAGGACTTTTCAAAGGAAGCGCCGCCCTCCCCTGAACTTCGAAGAGATGGGGGTGCCTTTAGGTTCGATCCTTGTCCATGTGGCAAGTGGAGAAACCGTTGAGGTGATCGAAGCAAAGAAGGTACGTCTCAGGGGCGAAATCGTCTCACTGACGAAAGCTCAGCGGATCGTGTCCGGTGCGCCGTATGCGGTTCAGCCGGGCCGATATTGGCTGTATAACGGAACCAGCATAAGCGATTTATATGAGGCAACCTACCCTCATGAAGCCGGAGAGGATTAGGCGAGCGATTCGCTAGTCTGTCCGTTGTCAGGATGCCTCCCGCTGAAACGTTTGGACACCCACGCCTCACCCACATGCGGATCAAACCCGACGATACACCACCGTTAGATTATTCGCAGGCATTTCGTGAACCGCTTCCACAGCAAACCCTTGTCGTTCAGCCAGTTCGTTCACGTCCTCCAACCACCGAATGCCCCATTCTGCGTTCCGCGCCCGCAAACTTTCGTCAAAGGCCAGATTACTGGGTGCGGTTGGGTGATCCTTGCGAAAGTAAGGTCCGTAAAGGATCAGCGGCGTGCCCTTCTGGAGAAGCCTTGCGCCTTGCGTGAACAATCCGACGGTAGCGTTCCATGAACTAATATGCACCATGTTGATGCACAATATCGCATCGGCCCGGTCGATCGGCCAGTCGCCTGCCGCATCCAGCAGCAACGGCGGGCGCAGATTGGGCAATCCCGCCTCCGCCCGCCACGCCGCTATCGATGCCAGCGCGGCGGGATCGGGGTCGCTGGGTTGCCAGTCGAGCGCGGGCAGCGCGGCGGCGAAGTGGATCGCATGTTCGCCGCTGCCGCTCGCGACCTCCAGCACCAACCCGGCGGACGGCAATGCGTCACGCAGGATAGTCAGGATCGCGTCCCGGTTCCGCAGCGTCGCGGGGGCGTGCCGCTTGTGCGCCTCGCCACCCGCTTCGCCCGGAACCCAGAGCGTCATTCCGCCGCCTGCGCCAGCGCCGGCGCTTCCCAAGTCAGCACGGGCTTGCGCGCGGCCAGCGTTTCGTCGAGACGACGGCGCGGGGCGTGATAGGGCGCGCCCTTCAATGCCTCGTCCCCTGCCTTGGCCCGTTGCGCCAGGCTGCGCAGCGCCATGATGAACTGGTCGAGCGCGGCCTTGCTTTCGGTCTCGGTCGGTTCGATCAGCATCGCGCCATGGACAACCAGCGGGAAATACATGGTCATCGGGTGGAAACCCTCGTCGATCAGCCCCTTGGCAATGTCGAGCGTGGTGAAGCCTTCGGCCAGCCCCTTGTCGCTGAACAAGGCCTCATGCATGCAGGGGCCGCTGCCACCGAATGGCGCGTCCAGCACATCGTCCAGGCTACGCAGGATATAGTTGGCGTTCAGGACCGCATCCTCCGCCACCTGCCGCAGCCCATCCGCACCGTGGCTCAATATATAGGCCAGCGCGCGGGTGAACATGCCCATCTGGCCGTGAAAGGCGACCATGCGGCCGAATGTCCCGGCATGATGATCCTCAACCGATTCCTCCTCGATCAGGACGAAGCGGTCGCCCTGCTTCTCGACAAAGGGCAGCGGCGCATAGGGGGCGAGCGCTTCGGACAATACGACCGGGCCGGAGCCGGGACCGCCACCGCCATGGGGGGTGGAGAAGGTCTTGTGCAAATTGATATGCATCGCATCGACGCCCAGGTCGCCGGGACGGACCCGGCCGACAATGGCGTTGAAATTCGCCCCGTCGCAATAGACGAAGGCTCCGGCTGCATGGACCGCGTCGGAAATGGTCTTGAGGTCGTGCTCGAACAGGCCGCACGTATTGGGGTTGGTGATCATCACCGCCGCCACGTCCGGTCCCAGCCGTGCAGTCAGCGCCGCCAGATCGACCCGGCCTTCGGGGGTGGCGGGAATATCCTCCACCTTATAGCCGCAGAACGCCGCGGTGGCAGGATTGGTGCCATGCGCGCTTTCGGGGACCAGCACGACGCTGCGCGCGTCACCGCGCGCTTCGAGTGCCGCGCGGATCGCCAGCAGGCCGCACAATTCGCCATGCGCGCCAGCCTTGGGCGACATTGCCACCGAATGCATGCCCGTAAGCTTCACCAGCCATCCGGCCAGTTCATGGATCACCGCCAGCGCGCCCTGCACCGTCGATTGCGGGGCCAGCGGGTGCAGATCGGCAAAACCGGGCATCCGCGCGACTTTTTCGTTGAGGCGCGGATTATGCTTCATCGTGCAACTGCCAAGCGGGAACAGGCCCAGGTCGATGGCGTAATTCTGGCGGCTGAGGCGGGTATAATGGCGCACCGTTTCCTGTTCGGACAGGCCCGGCAGGCCGATCGCCCGGCGCTCCAGCCCGCCAAGGCGGCTAGCAACCCTGGGCGCTGGGGCGAAATCGACGCCGGTAGTGTCGGTCGACCCGATCTCGAAGATCAGCGCTTCTTCCAGCATCAGCGCACGGTTGCCCGTGGCGGTTGCGGGGGCCATATGCGCGTCTGCAACGGCGACGGGCGCGGTGGGACGGCCTTCCTTGAGCATGGTCATGCCAGTTCCTCCTCCAGCGCCTTGGCCAGCGTTTTGATATCCTCCGCCGTGACCATCTCGGTCACCGCGACGACCAGCCCGTTGCCGACCGATGCATGGTGCGGGAACAGGCGGCCGAGCGACACGCCCGCCAGCACGCCCTTGTCGGCCAGATTGCGCACAACCTCCCGCGCATCCTTGGTCAGGACCAGCGTGAATTCATTGAAGAAGCTGTCATTGAGCAGCGTCACCCCCGGCACCTGTGCCAGACGATCGGCAGCCTGCACCGCCAGCCCATGATTGAGCGCCGCCAGTTCGCGCAGCCCGCGCTCACCCAGCAGGGTCATGTGGATGCTGAACGCCAGCGCGCAAAGTCCTGAATTGGTGCAGATATTCGACGTCGCCTTCTCACGGCGGATATGCTGTTCGCGGGTGGACAGCGTCAGCACGAAGCCGCGCTTGCCTGCCGCGTCCACCGTCTCGCCACACAGGCGGCCCGGCATCTGGCGGACATATTTCTGCTTGCATGCGAACAGGCCAAGATACGGCCCGCCGAACTGGAGGCCGACGCCGATCGACTGGCCTTCGCCCACCACAATGTCCGCGCCCATCTCGCCCGGTGGAACCAGCGCGCCCAGCGCCACCGGCTCCGTCACCACCGCCACCAGCAGCGCGCCTGCGGCATGGGCCGCCTCGGCCAGCGGGGTCAGGTCGGCGATGCGGCCCAAAATGTCGGGATATTGGACGACGACGCAGCTTGTATCCTTGTCGATAGCCGCGATCAGCGCGTCGATATCGGTATCGGCGCTCAGTGTCGGCACATCATGCACCAGCGCATCGCCGGTGAATTTCGCCATCGTGTTGGCGACCGAGACATAATGGGGGTGCAGGCCCGCCGACAGGATCGCCTTGCTCCGCTTGGTGATCCGCCGCGCCATGCCGATCGCTTCCCAGCAGGCGGTCGATCCGTCATACATGGACGCATTCGCCACGTCGCAACCCAGCAGCCGCGCCACCTGC
>NZ_CAVK010000020.1 GCF_000382885.1 Sphingobium indicum BiD32 | reverse complement strand
AACCCCGTGGGACACGACCTGTCGAAGGGCCGTTTTTCTTTGATCCAAGCGTTACGCCCCAAGAAAAGGACAGTCCTTCGACGGGCTCAGGACAAACGGAATTTCCATATGTGCCCCCCTCAAAGGGCAGGGGAATTGCATATGACTTCCCCTTATCCCTCCAACGTCATGCTGAACTCGTTTCAGCATCCATCGTGCCCCAAAAGCCGCAGTTCGAGACGAGAAATGGATCCTGAAATAAATTCAGGATGACGATGAAGGAGGGGACAGTTTCATATGCGATAGCCCTCCCCTTGCAGGGGAGGATCTTTGCCTTACCGCTCCGACAGATAATAACGCTCGATCGCGCTCAGATCGTCGGCCAGTTCATAGACGATCGGCTGGCCGGTCGGGATTTCCAGTTCGGTAATCTCGTCGTCGGGAATGTTCGACAGATGTTTGACCAGCGCGCGCAGCGAATTGCCGTGGGCCGAAATCAGCACCCGCTTGCCTGCTTTCAGATCGGGCGCGATCGTCGCCTCCCAATAGGGCAGCACGCGCGCGATCGTGTCTTTCAGGCTCTCGGTCGATGGAATCGCGATCCCGGCATAACGGCGGTCCTTGCTCAGGTCGAACTCGCTGCCCGCTTCCAGCACCGGCGGCGGAATGTCGAAGCTGCGGCGCCAGATCTTGACCTGCGCGTCGCCATGCTTGGCCGCCGTCTCCGCCTTGTCCAGGCCGGTCAGCCCGCCATAATGGCGTTCGTTCAGCCGCCAGTCCTTCTCCACCGGCAGCCACAGCCGCCCCATTTCCTCCAGCGCCAGATTGAGCGTCTTGATCGCGCGGGTCTGGAGCGAGGTATAGCATTGGTCGAAATCCAGCCCCTTGGCCTTCATCAACTGCCCCGCCGCGCGCGCTTCGCCCGCGCCCTTCTCGGTCACGTCCACGTCCCACCAGCCGGTGAAGCGGTTTTCCAGGTTCCATGACGACTGGCCATGGCGGATGAGGACGAGGGTGGGCATCGGGCATGTCTCCTGCGCGTCTGGGAAAACTATGCCCCCCATAGCGCGCGAAATGCCGGGCGCAAGGTTGCAGCCGCGCGCCCGCCCCCCACATTGCAGTCGAACGGCCGATACGATAGCCCGATACGGGCAGCAGATAAGGAACATCCACTTGGCATTTGTGAAGGGCGCGTGGCGCATATTGGTCGCGATCAAGGACGGGCTGGTCCTGCTCTTCCTGCTGCTGTTCTTCGGCGCGCTCTATGCCGCCCTCTCCTTCTCGCCCCGGCCCGCCGCCGGCATCAGCGCGGGCGCGCTGCTGCTCGACCTTGACGGCACCATCGTCGAGCAACCGGCCGAGGTTGATCCTTTCTCGCTCCTGTCCGGCTCCGGCCCCGACATGAAGGAATATCGCCTGTCCGACATCGTCACCGCGCTGGAAGCGGCAAAGACGGACAGCAAGGTCAAGGCGGTCGTGCTGAACCTGGATGGCTTCATGGGCGGCGGTCAGGTCGCCATCGCCCGCGTCGGTCAGGCGCTCGACGCCTTACGCGCAGCGAAAAAGCCGGTGCTGGCCTACGCGACCCTCTATACCGACGACAGCTACCAACTGGCCGCCCACGCCAGTGAAGCGTGGAGCGATCCGCTGGGCGGCGTCGCGATCATGGGCCGGGGCGGGTCGGGTCTCTATTATAAGGGGCTGATCGACAAGCTCGGAGTCAACACCCATGTCTATCGCGTCGGCACCTATAAAAGCTTCGTCGAACCCTATATCCGCGCCGACCAGTCCCCCGAAGCCAAGCAGGCCAATCAGGCTTTGGCCGATACGCTCTGGCAGAATTGGCAGGATGATGTCGCCAAGGCCCGGCCAAAGGCGAAGATCGCCTCCTATGCCGCCGACCCGGTCGCCGCCGCCCGCGCCGCCAAGGGCAATATGGCGCAGGCCGCGCTCTCCGCTGGTCTCATCGACAAATTGGGCGATGCCACCGCGTTCGGCACCCGCGTCGCGGAGATTGCAGGCGAAGGGTCCGATGCCAAGGCAGGCACCTTCGCCAAGATCGACCTCGCCGCCTATGTGAAGGCGCGCAAGCCCGCCAATGACGGCCAGATCGGCGTGCTGACGATCGCGGGCAATATCGTCGATGGCGAAGCGGGTCCCGGCACGGCAGCGGGCGACACGATTTCGGACCTGCTGCTGACCGCGCTCAACGAAAAGGATCTGAAAGCCCTGGTCGTGCGCGTCGATTCGCCGGGCGGCTCAGTCCTGGCATCGGAAAAGATCCGTAACGCCATTTTGGCGGCCAAGGCGGACGGGCTGCCCGTTATCGTGTCCATGGGCAATGTCGCGGCCAGCGGCGGCTATTGGGTCTCCACCCCCGCCGACATGATCTTTGCAGAGCCGGACACCATCACCGGCTCGATCGGCGTGTTCGGCATCCTCCCCAGCTTTGAAGGCACGCTCGCCAAGATGGGCGTCACCACCGACGGCGTGGCCACCACGCCCCTGTCGGGCCAGCCCGATCTGGCAGGCGGCACCTCCCCGCAATTCGACGCGATCATGCAGATGGGAGTCGAGGATATCTATCGCCGCTTCGTCGGCCTCGTGGCCCAATCGCGCCGCAAGACGCCGCAACAGATCGACACGATCGCACAGGGCCGCGTCTGGGACGGCGGCACCGCCCGCCAGATCGGGCTGGTCGATCGTTTCGGCGGGCTGGAGGACGCCATCGCCGAAGCCGCCCGCCGCGCCAAGATCGACCCCAAAACCGCCCGCGCCTATACTATCGAAAAGAAGCCCGACAAATGGGCCGAATGGATCGAGGCCATGGCGCAGCGCGACAGCGACGACGCAGGCGCGCCCCGCGACTTGCTGGCACGTCAGGCGATGGTCCAGCGCGGCTGGGCGATGCAGGCGGTCGGGGATGTGCGGGCGCTGGTCACCGGCGCAGGCATCCGCGCCGACTGCCTGGAATGCCGCAGCTATGGCGCACCAAAGCCGCGCAACGCGGCGGAAGAACGCGGCGTGATGGCGATGATCGCGGGGCTGTGGCGGTAGCAGCCCCCTTCTCCCCACGGGGGAGAAGGATACGTAGCCTTACCGAACGCAGTGAGGTTAGGCGAAGTTGGAAGAGGGGGTTCGACGCCAATACCGCGCACAGCCGTCAGGTCAGCACACCCTCTCCCAGCTACGACTAGGCAGCAAGCTGCCAAGTCTGCGCAACCCTCTCCCTCGAGGGAGAGGGTATTTCACCCCTCCTCATCCCGATACACCGGCAACCCCAGCCCCCGCCATATCGCCACCGCGCGCAGCACGAACCCCACCAGCGCCGCAATCACCCCCGCGACCGGCACGTCCAGCCCGACCATCCGCAGCACGACGAACAGCCCCGCCGCCACCGCCGCCGCCGTCACATAAAGTTCGGGCCGCAACAGGATCGACGGCTCGCCCGCCAGCAGATCGCGCATGATGCCCCCGACGCAGCCCGTCACCACGCCCATCATCCCGGCGACAAAGGGCGGCACGCCGAAACTCATCGCCTTGGCCGCGCCGAACACCGCGAACGCCGCCAGCCCGATCGCGTCCAGCCAGTCGAGCGCCCGCTCGCTCCAGAAGCGGCGCGGCGTACACCAGACGATCACCGCCGCGCACATGCAGGTGATGGCAGGCGCGGCATCCACCACCCAGAATATCGGCGCGCCGATCAGCAGGTCGCGCAACGTGCCGCCACCCACCCCCGTCACCAGCGCGAAGAAAGCGAAGGTCACCAAAGTCTGCCGCAACCGCGCCGCCGCCAGCGCCCCAGACGCGGCGAATACGAAGGTACCGATAATGCTGAGCGTCTCCAGCACCGGGCCGATCGAGGTGGCGAGGAGGGGCACGGAAGAAGCCATGACTATACACTACGTCCGTTCGTTTCGAGCGAAGTCGAGA
>NZ_CAVK010000021.1 GCF_000382885.1 Sphingobium indicum BiD32 | reverse complement strand
CCCCTCCCTTTAGGGAGGGGTCGGGGGAGGGGATGTTGGTCAGGGATCGCCCATAACAGGCCCTCCCCTAACCCCTCCCGCAAGCGGGAGGGGAATTTGGATTTACGCCGCTTCGGCGGCCAGCTTCTTGGCCTTTTCAATGGCCTCGTCGATGCCGCCGACCATGTAGAAAGCGTTTTCGGGCAGATGGTCATATTCGCCATCGACCACCGCCTTGAACGACTTCACCGTGTCCTCGATCTGGACGAACTTGCCGCTGATACCGGTAAAGACTTCCGCGACGTGGAAGGGCTGCGACAGGAACTTCTGGATCTTGCGCGCGCGGGCGACGGTCAGCTTATCCTCTTCGGACAGCTCGTCCATGCCCAGAATGGCGATGATGTCCTGCAACGACTTATACTTCTGCAGGATCGACTGGACGGCGCGGGCGGTGTCATAATGTTCCTGACCCACGGTGCGCGGCTCCAGCACGCGGCTGGTGGAGTCGAGCGGATCGACCGCCGGGTAGATGCCCAGTTCCGAAATGGCGCGGTTGAGAACGGTCGTCGCATCAAGATGCGCGAACGAGGTTGCAGGTGCCGGATCGGTCAAATCGTCCGCAGGAACGTACACGGCCTGCACCGAGGTGATCGACCCCTTGTTGGTGGAGGTGATGCGCTCCTGCAACTGGCCCATGTCGGTCGACAGGGTCGGCTGATAACCCACGGCCGAAGGAATACGGCCGAGCAGAGCGGACACTTCCGCGCCCGCCTGGGTGAAGCGGAAGATGTTGTCGACGAAGAACAGCACGTCCTGATTTTCGACGTCGCGGAAATATTCCGCGATGGTCAGGCCCGACAAAGCGACGCGCGCGCGCGCGCCCGGCGGCTCGTTCATCTGGCCGTAAACGAGCGCGACCTTGGAGCCTTCGGAGACGGCATTGCCGTCGGCGTCCTTGGCGATGACGCCCGCGTCGAGAAATTCGTGGTAGAGATCGTTACCCTCACGGGTCCGTTCACCCACGCCCGCGAATACCGACGTGCCGCCATGGCCCTTGGCAATGTTGTTGATCAGTTCCTGGATGAGAACCGTCTTGCCCACGCCCGCGCCGCCGAACAGACCGATCTTGCCGCCCTTCGCGTAAGGGGCGAGCAGATCGATGACCTTGATGCCGGTGACCAGGATCGCGCTTTCGGTCGACTGGTCGACAAATTCAGGCGCCTTGGCGTGGATCGGCGAGCGCATGTCGGTCGCGACCGGGCCGCGCTCGTCAATGGGTTCGCCCACGACGTTGAGGATGCGGCCGAGCGTGGCGGGGCCAACGGGTACGCTGATCTGCGCGCCGGTGTCGGTCACTTCCTGGCCACGGGTCAGACCCTCGGTCGAGTCCATCGCGATGGTGCGGACGGTGTTTTCACCCAGATGCTGGGCGACTTCCAGAACAAGGCGCTGGCCGTTGTTACTGGTTTCCAGCGCGGACAGGATCGACGGGAGCGCATCGGGGAAGGTCACGTCGACGACAGCGCCGATGACCTGCGAAATGCGGCCTACATTGTTGGTGGTTGCCATGACTGCTTCCTTGCGTGCGTGTGCTTAGAGGGCTTCAGCGCCCGAAATGATTTCAACGAGTTCGGTGGTGATCGCGGCCTGGCGGCTGCGGTTATACTGGATCGTCAGCTTGTTGATCAGGTCGCCGGCGTTGCGCGTCGCGTTGTCCATCGCGGTCATCGACGCGCCCTGTTCGGATGCGTTATTTTCCAGCAGCGCCTTGAACAGCTGGATCGCGACGTTGCGCGGCAGCAGGTCGTCCAGGATCGCTTCCTCGCTCGGCTCATATTCGACCGTCGCGGCAATGGCGTTGCGGTCGGCATCGGCCGGGATCTTGACCGGGATGATCTGCTGTTCGGTCGGAATCTGCGCCAGCGCCGACTTGAAGCGCGAATAGAAGAGATGCGCGACGTCGAACTTGCCGTCCAGATACATGGTCGTCAGCTCGCCCGCGATAGCGTGCGCCTGATCATAACCGGGCTGCTTCGCGCCGGTCGTGTCATATTGGGCGACGATCTGGCCGGGATACATGCGGTTGATCACCGGACGGCCCTTGCGACCGATCAGGTAGAATTTCACCGTCTTGCCCTGTTCGATCAGCTCATCGGCCTTGGCGCGGGCGGCCTTGACGATGTTGGCGTTGAACGCGCCAGCAAGTCCACGGTCGGAGTTGGCGACGACCAGCAGATGCACATCATCCTTGCCGGTACCGGCCAGCAGCGGCGACGCGCCTTCGCCCGAACCGCCCGCAATCTTCGAGGCGAGGGAGGCGACGACCGCTTCCAGACGGCTGCTATAGGGGCGCGCGGCTTCCGCTGCGGCCTGCGCCTTGCGCAGCTTCGCGGCGGCGACCATCTGCTTCGCCTTGGTGATCTTCTGGGTCGATTTGACCGACCCGATGCGGATCTTCAGTTCCTTGAGGCTTGCCATCTCAATCCCGAATTCAGTGTAGGGAGGCCGCCGGGTAACCGGCGGCCTTCATCAAATCAGGCGTTCGACTTAAGCAAAAGTCTTGCTGAAGCTGTCGAGCGCGGCCTTGAGCTTGCCCTTGGCGTCGTCGCCCAGATCCTTGCTGTCGCGGATCATGGTCAGCACGTCGGCATGATCGTGGCGCAGATAGGCCAGCATCAGCTCTTCGTAACGGGTCACGTCCTTGACGGCGATGCTGTCGAGATAGCCGTTGGTGCCCGCGAAGATCGACGCAGTCTGCTCCTCGAAGGGCAGGGGCGAAAATTGCGCCTGCTTGAGCAGCTCGGTCAGGCGCGCACCACGGTTCAGCAGCTTCTGGGTCGACGCATCGAGGTCCGAACCGAACTGAGCGAAGGCCGCCATTTCGCGATACTGGGCCAGCTCCAGCTTGATCGAGCCGGACACCTTCTTCATCGCCTTGGTCTGCGCGGCGGAACCGACGCGCGACACCGACAGGCCGACGTTAATGGCCGGACGGATGCCCTGGTAGAAGAGGTTGGTTTCCAGGAAGATCTGGCCATCGGTGATCGAAATCACGTTGGTCGGGATATAGGCCGACACGTCGCCTGCCTGCGTCTCGATGATCGGCAGCGCGGTGAGCGAACCCGAACCATTGTCGCTGTTCATCTTGGCCGCGCGCTCCAGCAGGCGGCTGTGCAGATAGAACACGTCGCCCGGATAGGCTTCGCGGCCCGGAGGACGACGCAGCAGCAGCGACATCTGGCGATAGGCCACGGCCTGCTTCGACAGATCGTCATAGACGATGACGGCGTGCATGCCGTTGTCGCGGAAATATTCGCCCATGGTCACGCCGGTATAGGGGGCGAGATACTGGAGCGGGGCAGGTTCCGAAGCGGTCGCGGCGACGACGATCGAATATTCCATCGCGCCATTTTCTTCGAGCTGCTTGACGATCTGCGCCACGGTCGAGCGCTTCTGGCCGATCGCGACATAGATGCAATAGAGCTTCTTGCTCTCGTCATCGCCCGCGTTCGCGGCCTTCTGGTTGATGAAGGTGTCGATCGCCACGGCGGTCTTGCCGGTCTGGCGATCGCCGATGATCAGTTCGCGCTGGCCACGGCCAACGGGAACGAGCGTGTCGATGGCCTTGAGGCCGGTCTGCACGGGTTCATGGACCGAGGTACGCGGGATGATGCCGGGCGCCTTGCGCTCGACGCGCATACGCTGGTCGGACACGATCGGACCCTTGCCGTCGATCGGATTGCCCAGACCGTCCACGACGCGACCCAGCAGACCCTTGCCGACGGGAACGTCGACGATGGTGCCGGTGCGCTTGACGGTGTCGCCTTCCTTGATCTCGCTGTCCGATCCAAAGATCACGACACCGACATTGTCGGCTTCCAGGTTCAGCGCCATGCCCTGAATACCATTGGCGAATTCGACCATTTCGCCCGCCTGGACGTTGTCGAGGCCATGGACGCGGGCGATGCCGTCACCCACGGTCAGCACGGAACCGACTTCGCTAACCTGCGCTTCGGTGCCGAAATTGGCGATCTGGTCCTTGATGACCTTCGAGATTTCTGCGGCGTTGATATCCATGTTCAGCCTTTCATCGCCATGGCGAGACTATTCAAACGGGTACGAATGGAGCTGTCGATCATCTGGCTGCCGATCTTGACGACCAGCCCGCCCAGGATCGCGGGGTCGACCTTGGCATCGACGGCGACGTCGCGGCCGACACGGGCGCGCAGGCTTTTGCTAAGCGCGGTGATCTGCGTCTTGGTCAGCGGGTGCGCGCTCGTTACTTCGGCGCGGGCCTCACCCTTGTGATTCGACAGCAGGGTTTCATAGGCGCGGATGACGGCGGGAAGCTGGCCGAGGCGGCGGTTCCCGGCAAGCACGCCCAGAAATTTCGTGGTCAGGGGATCGATCCCCATGGAGGATGCAACCGCGGCGATCGTCTTTCCAGACGCATCGCGGCTCAGCACGGGGCTGTTGATAAGCGCTTTGAAATCAGACGATTGGGCAATCGCCGCCTTCAGCGCGGCCAGGCTTTCCGCCACGGTGTCGAGCGATTGGCCATCGCGTGCCAGATCGAACAGCGCAACCGCGTAGCGGCCGCTGAGGCTGGCCTGTATACCGCCGGTAGTCTCCACGCGCTTACCGTCCTCCATTTGATGTGCCGGTCATGCAAAGAGGGGGGGAGCAGTTACGCCCGTCCCCCTTGTTGTGGGGCCGGTTAGCAGCGCGATTATGACTATGCAAGTCATGCTGCGCGATTCCGTCAATAGTGCGAAATCACTGCCATTTGACTGAGTTTTTATGCGGCTGCGAATCGGCTATTCAACAGGATCGACCGGTGCAAGCCGGCCCTTCTGGCAATGATAGACGATCCGTTCATTGGGCTGGGCCGGAACCAAGGCTGCCATTTGCGATTGCAGCGCGGCAATCCGGGCGAGTGCCTCCGGGTTGCTGCCACAAGCGGGAATCGGCTTGTCGCCGACCAGTGCGCGCGCCCTGGCCATCGTATCGCCATCGGGCAGCCAGCGATCGACGCGCAGCACGCCATTGACCGGATCGAAGCGGCTGGAGGCCAGATAATGGCCGTCCGTCGGGATGGTGACACGCTGCCATTCCGTGCCGCTGGCGACATATTGGGTGTCGCCGTTGACGCAGCCGCCTTCGGCCCAGTTAAAGCCGATATCATTGGGTTGCGACAGGGTCAGGCGGCTGCGCGCTATATCGACCTTGCAGATATTGTCGCCCGCCCAGGCAAAGGCGGCATTGCTGACAATGCCCTGATCCTGCGCCACGGCGACCTTTTCGTCGATGCTGGCGAAGCTGGGTTTGAAGAAGAACAGCCCCAGCGCGGCGAACAGCAGCAGCCCGCCAATCGCAATGGCCCAGGTCGCGTGCTTCTCACGCTTCTGGCTGTAGAATAGTCCGCCAGCGCCCAGGCCCAGCACGGCCAGCGCCAGCAGCACGGCGGCCCCGGCCATGGCGTTTTCGCGCGCGGAAATAACCTCCCGCTCGGCAGCATCGCGGGCGCGATCCATCGCCTCTTGGCGCGCGCTGTCGCTGGCGCGCAGCTTTTGTTCGCTCATCGCCGATTCGCGCTGGAGGATGGCGGCCTCGGCCGAATCGACCTCGGCAAAGGACCGGCATGGGACGATCGTATGGCGAGAGGAGACGCCCGCCTGCCGCAGGAAGGAGGCGACTTCGCGCCATGACACGGCAAAGCCGAACTCCGCGTCGCTGCCGTCGGATATCGACCCGAAGCTGTTGACCCCCAGCACCCGGCCGCAATCATCGATCAGCGGCCCGCCGCTATTGCCCGCTGCCAAAGGCGCGGTGTGCAGCAGCGTGTCAAAGCTGCGGCTCGCACGGCCCGCCGACACATTACCGCTGGTTTTGACCGTCGCCACCGGTTCGACCATCTGCTTGAGGCCCAGACCCTGTGCCCGGTCGACCGTGCCGGGATAGCCGATCGCGGTGACATGCTGGCCATCGGTCACGGCACCGGCATAAAAGGTGCTGACCGGCAGACTGCCCTGTTCCAGCTGGATAAGGGCCAGATCGTTGCCCGGCGAAAAGGCGACGATCCGCCCGCCATAGGTCTTGGTCCCTTCGGACGGAATGACGCCGATGACGAGATTCTTTTCTTCCCGTGCCAGTTCCACGACATGGGCATTGGTCAATATCTTGTCGGGCGCGACCGCAAGGCCACTGCCATGGCCGACAAAATAGGCTTCGCTGCCATCGGTCGCGACCAGCACGACACGCACCACTCCACGCGCGGCAGCCGCGATGTCCTGCTGCTCGGCATGGGAGGCAACCGGCGCGGCAAGGGCAAGGGCCAGGAGGATGAAGCGGAAAAGAGCGACCATATGGCCGCATACATATGCGATGGCGGGCGTTGCGCAATCGGGAAAAGAGCGTGGTTTTTTGAGCGCAAGCCGTGGGAAGCATGGCCAGCGGTTCCGCTTTATCCCATAACAGCATGAACCAGATGACCCGCCTGTCCGATCCCCCAACCGCTTCGGCGTCCTCCATGCCCGATCCCGACCAGTGCTGGGCGGCGGTGTCGCGCCGCGACCGGGTGATGGACGGGCGGTTCGTCGGTTGCGTTGCCACCACCGGCATATATTGCAAGCCGAGTTGCGCGGCGCGCCACCCGAAGCGTGAGAATATGACCTTCCTGCCCGATCCTGCCGCTGCGCGGGCTGCGGGCTTTCGCGCCTGCCTGCGCTGCCGCCCGGATGAAACGGGGCGGGACCAGCGGGCGGTCGCCGCCGCGATCGCGCTGATCGAGGCGGCAGAGGACGCCCCCCGGCTGAACGCGATTGCCGCCCATGTCGGCTATGCCCCGCATCATTTCCATCGCCTGTTCAAGCGGGAGACGGGCCAGACCCCCGCCGCCTTTGCACGCGCGCTGCGGGCCGACCGGCTGAAAGTCGCGCTCGACGCAGGTGGCAGCGTGACTGCGGCCATCTATGAAGCTGGTTATGCCGCGCCCAGCCGTGCCTATGCCGATGCGGCGTCTCATCTGGGGATGACGCCCAGCGCCTGGCAGGCGGGCGGACGCGGCGTCACGATCCGCTGGCGTGTGGTCGACAGCAGCCTTGGCCCGATGCTGGTCGCCGCCACCGACAAGGGGCTGTGCCGGATCAGCTTTGACGAGGGCGAGGAGGCATTGCGCACCCGCTTCCCGCAGGCGGACCTGCGCCCCGCCGACGCCGCGCTGGACCGGCTCGCCGCCGCCGTAGTGGCGCTGGTTGATGACCCCACGGGCGCGCCGGACCTGCCGGTCGATATTGGCGGCACCGCCTTCCAGCAGGCGGTCTGGTCCGCCCTGCGCGCCATTCCCGCCGGGCAGACCCGCAGCTATGGCCAGATCGCTGCCGCCATCGGTCGACCCGGCGCAGTCCGGGCGGCCGGCACCGCCTGCGGCGACAATGCGCTCGCCGTCCTCATCCCCTGCCACCGCGTCCTGCGCAGCGACGGTATGGCGGGCGGCTATGCCTGGGGCGTGGAAAGAAAACAGGCGTTGCTCGCGCGGGAAAAAGGATAAGCAACGGATCAGATTGCGCTTCCCATTCCGTTCTGCCTTCGCCACTCTGGTCGCCGGTTTTTGGGGTGGAATGCAACGATGCGGATATGGGTGGCCCTGCTGCTAAGCATGGGATGGATGATGGCGCTGCCCGGCACGGCGCAGGCGGCGTGGTGGCAGGCGAAAAGTCGCCACTTTACCGTCTATAGCGAGGGCAATGACGAAAAGCTGCGCGGCTTTGCCGAACGGCTGGAGAAATTCGATTTCCTGCTGCGGCGGCTCTATAATGTGACCGATCCTGAACAGGGCAGCCCGGTGCTGGTCTATCTCCTGTCCAATGACCGGAAGGTGCAGAAACTCGCGGGCAATCCCAATATTGGCGGCTTTTACACAACGTCGGATCGGGCCGCCGTTGCCGTGCTCGCGCGTGGAGAAAAGACGGGTAAATTTGACATGGGCGCGGAGGAAATTCTCTTCCACGAATATGCCCATCATTTCATGCTGCATCATTTTCCGGCGGCTTATCCGGCTTGGTATGTCGAGGGGTTTGCGGAGTTCTTTTCGGTCGTCAATTTTCCGAAAAACGGTTCCATCGAATATGGGCGCATACCCTTGGCCCGGCTGCCTACTTTGCGCCTCGAATCACCTTACCCCGTTAAAAACCTGTTCGCGCGGGATACTGGCGGCCTCAGTTTGCGCGATGGAGATCGTTACTATGGCACCGCCTGGCTGCTCACCCATTTCTACCAATATGACAAGGGTGAGCGTCGGCAGGAAATTGCACGTTATCTGAACGATCTGGCGCAGGGTGTACCGAATATAAAGCCGGACAGTTACTTTGAAGGCGGGCTGGATGGTTTGGACAAGGATGTCAGAACCTACATCAAACGACGCGCCCTATCCTATAATGCGCTAACCCCGTTGGAGATGAAGATCGGCGAGATCGTCGTCAGCCCGGTCGATCCGGCGCAGGGTGCGCTGGTCGAGGATGAATTGCGGCTCACCAATCGCGCGAAAACTGATGAACTTCCCGCCATCGTTACCGCCATTCGGGCGACCGCGGCCAAATTCCCCGACTCCGCTTATGCTGCGGCGCTGCTGGCGGAAGCGGAATGGGCCGCGGAGGATAAGGATGCGGCACTGGCGGACGCGGACCGGGCGATCGCGCTCGATGCCCAATCGTCGCGCGGCCATGCGGTGCGGGCGCAAGTGCTGCTTGAGCGGGCGCATGACAGCGACAAGGCGGAGGATTGGAAAGCAGCGCTGACCGCCATCGTCCGCGCCAATCGGGCCGACACCGAAGATCCTGTGCCGCTGGCACTCTTCTACCGCTATCACGCGATGCGCGGCGGCAAGATGCCCGACCTTGGCTATGATGGCCTGTACAAGGCCTTCACCCTGCTGCCGCAACGCCCGGACTATCGTTTCAATTTCGTCAATGCCACCGCAGCACGGGGCGATTATGCCACTGCGTCCCTGCTGCTCGATCCCATCGCCTATTCGCCGCATGGGTCGGAGATGCGCGAAGCGGCGGTCAGGATGAAGGCGGATCTGGACGCTCAGGCAGCGGCGAAGTCCGGGGAGAAGGCGAAACCGGGAAATCCCGCACCCGCGCCATGACGGCGGCGCGCGCGTCGTCGCCCATGCTGCGCCAATGGACGATCTCGTCGATCGTTCGCCCGCACCCGATGCAGACACGCGCCGCGTCCAGCGCACAGAGGTTGCGGCATGGGCTGGTAACGGGCGTGTCCATCACATGAAACTATAGGGATCGACATCTACCGCCACGCGGGTGCTGGATTTCCAGACGATATTGCCCAACCATTCGCGGATCGCCGCCTGAATATCCACCTGCCGCGTCGCATGGATCAGCAGCCGGTGGCGATGCCGCCCGCGCAGGACGGAGAGCGGCGCGGGCGCGGGACCATAGACCCGCATCCCCTCGATCAGCGGGGCCGATTTGCCGATCAGTCGCGCGACCTGTGCCGCCTCGTCCGCATCCTCGCTCGAAATGATGATCGCGGCGAAGCGGCCGAAGGGCGGGGCGTTGGCGCGCCGCCTATTCTCCGTCTCGACCGCGTAAAATCGCTCGGTATCACCCTCGATCAGCGTCTTGATCACTTCGCCTTCGGGCATCCGCGTCTGGATGAACACCCGCCCCGGCTTCTGCCCGCGGCCCGCACGTCCGGCGACCTGCATGATCTGCTGGAAGGTTCGCTCGGACGCGCGCAGGTCGCCCCCCTCCAGCCCCAGATCGGCGTCGATCACCCCCACCAATGTCAGGTTGGGGAAATGATAGCCCTTGGTCACCAACTGCGTGCCGACGATGATGTCGATATCGCCCGCCTCCACCGACTTCACGAAATCGGCGACCCTGGCGGGCGAAAACAAAGTGTCGGACGTGACGATGGCGGTGCGCGCCTGTGGCCATAGCGCCTTCACCTCATCGGCGATCCGTTCCACCCCCGGCCCGCAGGCGACCAGACTATCCTCCTCCTTGCACTCCGGGCAGAAGCGCGGCGCGGGGACGACATGGCCGCAATGATGACAGGCGAGCCGATGGGTCAGTCGATGCTCGACCATCCAGGCCGTGCAATTGGGGCATTGGAAGCGATAGCCGCAATGGCGGCACAGCGTCAGCGGCGCATAGCCGCGCCGGTTGAGGAACAGCAGGCTTTGCTCGCCCTTGGCCATCACCTCGTCGATCGCCTTCACCAGGGGGGGGGCGATCCAGCGGCCGCGTTCGGGCGGATCGGTCAGCAGGTTGATCCCCTCGATCGCGGGCATTTCCGCCCCGCCATAGCGCGACGGCAGCCTGATCTCGCGATAGCGGCCCAGTTCGACCTGATGCCGCGTTTCGATCGCCGGGGTCGCCGACGCCAGGATGACCGGAAATTTCTCTATGAGGCCGCGCATCACCGCCACGTCGCGGGCGTGATAATGGACGCCATCCTCCTGCTTGAAGCTCGCCTCATGCGCCTCATCGACGACGATCAGGCCGAGTTTCGGGTAGGGCAGGAATAGCGCCGACCGCGCGCCCACCACCACCTGCGCCTGACCACTGGCAATCGCCCGCCACGCCCGCCGCCGCTCGGTCTGGCGCAGCCCGCTATGCCAGTTTACCGGAATCGTGCCGAAACGCGCCTCGAACCGCTCCAGAAATGGCTCGGTCAGCGCGATTTCGGGCAGCAGCACCAGAACCTGCCGGTCGGCGCGGATGGCGGCGGCAATCGCCTCGAAATAGACCTCCGTTTTGCCCGAACCTGTCACTCCGTCCAGCAGGAAGGGCGCAAAATCATGCGCGCGTACCGCGTCCGCCATCGTCGTCGCCGCGTCCGCCTGCGCCGCTGACAGCGCGGGCGGCGCATGGTCGGGGTCAGGCGCGGGGAAGGGGGTGTCGACGCTCACTTCGATGGCGTCGAATATGTCCTGCTTGATGAGGCCGCGAATCACCGCGTCGCTCACCCCGCCGATCAGTGCCAGTTCGCGGATCAGCCCCTGGCGCTCGCCGATCCGCTCCAGCGCCTGCGCACGCTGTTCGGTCATGCGATCGGGCTGGTGGCCATTGGCCTTATATTCGATGACGGTGCGTGTCCCCTCCAGCGCCGCCATCGACGCCAGCGCCATGCGCAGCACGGCGGCGGGGGGCGACAGATAATAGTCCGCCGTCCATTCGATCAGCCGCCGCAGCGTGGCGGGCAGGGGTGGCGCGTCCACCAGCTCGATCAGATTGCGCAGCCGATTGTCGCCCACGCTCTCGACATCGGGAAAACTATCCTCTTCCCACACCACGCCGACCAGCTGGCGCGGGCCGAGCGGCGCGACGACGATACTGCCGGGCTTGACGTTCATCCCGTGCGGCACGCGATAGTCGAGCGGCCCCAGGGCAGCGTTGAGCAGGAGGACACGGGCGCGGGACATGCCCCGTCCTTAGCCCGTCCCGCCCGCCGCGCAAATGGCGCGTGTCAGATGCGCCAGCTCAGCGTCAGCCACGGGATATGCGCCACGACATCGGGTCGCCCGTCGCGGAAAGTCTGTTGCCGCATATAGAGTAGTTGCGCGTCCACGCCCTTGCCGATCGGATGGCGCAGGCCGATCTGGTGCCGCATCGTGGCAAGGCCGGTCTTGTCGTTCGCCCGCGCGCGGTTGAGGTGAAAGAATAGTTCCGTCGCAACGATCGCCGTCCATTGCTTCGTCTGGTCCAGCGGCACGCTGGCCTGCACCCGCTGGCGCAACCGCCAACTGGCGGTGTCGGTATTATCAAAGAAACGCTGCTCCATCCGCGTCCGGCTGAGCCATATCCCCTTGCTCAACGTCACCTGCTGGTGCAGCCGCAATTCCTGATCCACCTCGCTTTTCAGATAGGCGATCCCGCCGCCCACCTGCACCAATGGAGCAATACGGTGGTCGATGGCGATACGCGCCAGAAACTGCTCGCCCCCGCTGCCCGCGTCCGACCGGGCGCGCTGGCTCGAATCGATCGTCACCAGGTCAGCTTTGCTCACCCTGATCGTCGCCATTTCGGCGATCCACATTTGTGACTCTTGCGTGGCGGCGGCGGCGGGCGAAGCGGTAGCCATAGCCGACAGGGCAAGGATCAGGCGGCGCGGCTTCATGACAAAATCCTTTGGTAACGTTGCCGCGCCTTAATCATGTTGCTGAACTGTTGCAAATGCCGCCAGCCTGCCGCGATGATGGCCAATCCTGCATCCAGCCGCTAAACGGAGCCGATTCGCTTATAGCCGGAGCCGCATTCCATGAAATTCTTCGTCGACACCGCCGACACCGCCGAAATCCGTGACCTCGCCGCCACCGGCCTGCTCGACGGCGTCACCACCAACCCGTCCCTGATCCACAAGTCGGGCCGCAAATTCCTCGAAGTGGTCGAGGAAATCTGCGGGCTGGTCGATGGTCCCGTCTCCGCCGAAGTCGTCGCGCTCGATCATGAGACGATGATGAAGGAAGCCGCCGTCCTGCGGAAGATCGCCCCCAATGTTTGCATCAAGGTGCCCTTGACGATCGACGGCCTCAAGACCTGCAAGGCGCTGACCGATGATGGCGTGCTGGTCAATGTGACCCTGTGCTTCTCCGCCAATCAAGCGCTGCTCGCGGCAAAGGCAGGCGCCAGCTTCATCTCGCCCTTCGTCGGCCGCCATGACGATAATGGATTTGACGGCATGGCCCTCATTCAGGACATCCGCCTGATCTACGACAATTACGGCTTCGACACCGAAATTCTGGTCGCGTCCGTCCGCCACCCCATCCATGTGCTGGAAAGCGCCCGCATCGGTGCCGACGTCATGACCGCGCCGCCCGCCGTCATCAAGGCGCTGTTCAACCATGTCCTGACCGATAAGGGTATTGCAGGCTTCCTGGCTGACTGGGAAAAGACCGGCCAGACCATCCTGTAAACCAGGCTATTCGGGCGCGTGAAGCCGCGCGCCCGACCAATTTACGGGAACGACCGGCCCCCGACCTTTATCAACGGTTGATGGTGACCCCGGCAGGACTTGAACCTGCGACCATCCGCTTAGAAGGCGGATGCTCTATCCAGCTGAGCTACGGGGCCGTCGTCCGCTCCGATAGCGGGGGCGGGGACGGGTTGCAATCACCGGCCTCTGCGATATGCAATGTTCCCATGAGCGACGGGGCAGTTCACAAAATTGATGCAGGCGCGCTGGGCGGACGACCGCTGCGCTATTTCGATTTTGTCATGGCGGCCTTCGTCGTCATCCTGCTGCTGTCCAACCTGATCGGCGCGGCCAAGCTGTCGACGCTGGGCGGCGTCACCTTTGGCGCGGGCATCCTCTTCTTCCCGCTGGGCTATGTCATCGGCGACGTGCTGACCGAAGTCTATGGCTATGCCCGCGCGCGCCGCTGCGTCTGGGCCGGCTTTGTCGGGATGCTGTTCATGGCCTTGATGAGCTGGGTCGTGGTCGCGCTGCCGCCCGCGGCTGGCTGGCCGGGGCAGGACGCCTATGAAGCGGTGTTCGGCAGCACCTGGCGCATCGTGTTCGCCTCGCTCGTCGCTTTCTGGGCCGGGGAATTTGCCAACAGCTTCGTCCTCGCCCGGATGAAAGTGCGGACGCAGGGCAAGCATCTGTGGATGCGCACCATCGGTTCGACGATCGTGGGGCAGGGGGTGGACAGCCTGCTCTTCTACCCGCTTGCCTTTTATGGCGAGTGGAGCAATGCGCAGCTGCTGACCGTCATGGTCACCAACTGGGCGATGAAGGTCGGCTGGGAAGCGCTGCTGACGCCGGTGACCTATGCAGTGGTCAACATGCTCAAGCGGCGCGAAGGGCTGGACGTCTATGACGAAGCCACTGATTTCACGCCCTTCCGCGCCCGGCTCTGATTTTTTAAGCGGTGGTGCAGTGCGGTAAAGTCTCTGTTTACCAGCCCGGTTGCATGACGGCGCCATGAGCAGGCAATCGCATCGGCAGTTTCGCGAATCGGATTTCGGCAAAGCGTTGCCGATGGACGCGCTGCCCGATGGTGTGATGGCGGCTGCGCTGGCGCTGGCGCAGCGCCGGTTCGAGGCGACCTTCCTCCACGCGCCGGTCGGCATTGCCCATGTCGGGCTGGACGGCACCTTCCTGCTGGTCAATCCGCGCTTTTGCGAGATTAGCGGCCATGATGCCGACATGCTGATGCGCACCGGTTTCCAGCAGATCACCCATCCCGACGATCTCGACACTGACGAAGCGTTGCTCGCCCGCCTCCATGCCGGGGACTTTCCCCGCTATACGCTGGAAAAACGCTATATTCGTGCGGACGGCACGATCATCTGGATCAACCTGACCGTCGCCATGGTGCGCGACGCGGCGGGGCAGCCAGAATTTTACGTCGCGGTGATCGAGGACTTGTCCGAACTGCGCCAGGCGAGTTTCGAGGCGTTACATGATCCGCTGACGGGACTGCTCAACCGGCGCGGGCTGGCCGTGCGCGCCAACGCCATGTTCGCCGACACCGCGCGGACCGGAAAGCCGACCAGTCTGCTGTTCCTCGATCTCGACGGGTTCAAGCAGCTCAACGACAGTCAGGGCCATGCCGCGGGCGATGCCTGTCTGGTCAATGTCGCCGCACTGCTATCCGCCCATGCCGGGGCGAATGACGCGGTCGCGCGGGTAGGCGGCGACGAATTTCTGATGCTGATCCCCGCGCTGGACGCGCGTTCAGCCACCCAACGGGGCGAAACGATCCGCCACGCACTGGCGGCGCAGGACATCGGCGTCAGCGGATCGTTCGGGCTGGCCACCGCCAGTGGCACGACCGATCTCGACCGGCTGATCGACAGCGCCGATGGCGCGATGCTGGCCGCCAAGCGCGCGGGCAAGAACCAGTTGCGGGTTGCGAGTCTCCACTAGGGCGTGGTGACGAT
>NZ_CAVK010000022.1 GCF_000382885.1 Sphingobium indicum BiD32 | reverse complement strand
TGTGGCAGCTGACAGACTACTAAGCGCGCGGCCCTGGCCGCTCATTTTGGCGGCGGCTTGCATGATTTTGTGCTGTTCGTCGCACCCATCGGGATTTTCTTCCTCAACAGGCGCATTCGCTAATCGCAAAGGCCGGGCGGTGGCAGCTGCCACCGCCCCCAAGTTTGCGGGGAGCGCGGGAGTGAAGCGCGCTCCCCGTGCCGTCATGCCGCTTGGCTTTCGCTATCGGCGGCATCGGGCAAGGCAGAGGGTCGAAGGGCGGGGGGCAGGATGCGCCGCCCCGCAAGGCGCTCGTTGACCGTCACGGCAAGGTCAGAGCGCTTCATGGTCTGGCAATTCTCTACAGCGTCGTTGCCGCAACCTTCGGCCAGCAGCTTCAAGAGCGTGGCCTTGCTAAGCTGGTCATAGAATACCTGATTAGGTTCCCACTTGTCGGCCATGTTGATCTGCGCGGCTCCGACGATCTGCGCCAGCTGGCGGTCGCGGTCGCTGTGGAACGAAAGGCTCGTGATCTGCGAGGCAACGCAGTAGGCCAGCAGCCGCAATTTCGCTTCGCTGTCCATCTGGCGCATGTCGTCCAGCGTGGGTGTTTCGGCCAAGCGGTCAAGATCGGCCCTTGCGATCTCGTCAATGTCGGCAATCGTGGAATGGCCCATGACCGCATCGTCAACATGGAAGCGGTTCTTCTCGGCGGTGATTTCGGCGGCTTGTTGCCACGAATAAGCGTTGCCGCGAACCTGCCCCAAGAGGCCCGTTAAGAGCACGTCCAGCGCCAGCTCCGGGTCGCTGGCAAGGGCTTCCCGAACCGCCATCGTGCGGATGCCGCCCAGCTGATCCATGACTTTCTGCGAGTAGTCGGGGCGAGGAGGCTTGGGGCCATCGGCGGCGGTGCCCTTGGCGGTGCGGGTGAACGCGACCTGTTCGATACCGTCATGGCCGATGAAGACGATAAGCGAGTGCTCGGCCTTCTGCTCGGCGGTGAAAACGCGGCAAGCCGATACGATAGCGTCCTGTTTGCGGGTCAGGGCGCGCAACTCGTCGTCATAGTCGTGATCGTCCTCGTCCACCTCGCTTTCCCGCTTGGCGATTGCCGCCTCGATCTCGACCAGCTGCGCGGTTTCTTCCTCGGTCGGATCGCGCTCGCCAG
Organism: Sphingobium indicum BiD32; assembly: GCF_000382885.1. GTDB lineage: Bacteria > Pseudomonadota > Alphaproteobacteria > Sphingomonadales > Sphingomonadaceae > Sphingobium > Sphingobium japonicum_C. Next base: position 231 of record NZ_CAVK010000022.1, on the reverse strand, counting down.
CGGGTTCCAGATGGCCGCGCATCCAGTAGGAATCAGGCCGGTAGAGCTGCCCTTCTGCATCGCGCCAGCCATCTTCGCGCGCCGCCTTGGCGATGGCGTCGAGCCGATCTTGCACAAGGTCCATGACAAGGCCCGCATCATCGCAATAGCGACGTTCTCCGAAAAGATCGGTGGTGAAGGTGCCGCCTGCGGCGCAATAGGCTTCCTCGCCTAGGCGAAGCCGCTGCCTGC
>NZ_CAVK010000023.1 GCF_000382885.1 Sphingobium indicum BiD32 | reverse complement strand
TCGTCACCACGCCCTAGTGTGGTGGATTTGAAATACGCCACAATGTGGTGGTTTGGTCCGGAGCGTATTTCAAATCCATCAACCACACTAGAATCAAATATTTGCTAGTGGCCCTGATGAATCTGAAGTTCGCTAAGCCCTTGCCAAATAATGTGACGAACTTCAGATTCGGGCCACTAGGCCGGATAATCGGCCCGCACGAAATATAGCCCATCGGGCGGCGCGTTCAGCCCCAGTGCGGCGCGATTCCGTGCCGCCAGCGCATCGCGCAGATCATCTGCCGACCATCGTCCCATCCCCACATATACAAGGCAACCGACCATCGACCGCACCTGATGATGCAGGAAGGACCGCGCGCCGGCATGAATGGCGATGCGGTCGCCCTCCCGCTCGACGCCAAGCCGGTCGAGCGTCTTGACCGGGCTGGCGGACTGGCAATGGGCCGATCGGAAGGTGGTGAAATCATGCAGTCCCACCAGCGCCTGCGCCGCTTCATGCATAGCTCCGGCATCGAGCGGTTGCTTCACTTGCCAGGCCAGTCCCGCCTCGAAGGTCAGCGCCGCCCGGCGATTGACGATGCGATAGACATAGGATCGGCCGATGCAGGAAAAGCGGGCGTGCCAGTCGTCCGTCACTTCTTCACAGGCTAATATCGCCACAGGCTGCCGTCCCAGCCGCGCGTTGATCGCTTCCATCAGCCGGAACGGCGTGATCGCCTTGGCGACATCGGCATGGGCGCGCATCGCCAGCCCGTGCACGCCAGCATCGGTGCGCCCGGCGGCATGGACCACGACCCGTTCGCCGGTGACGGCATGGATCGCATCCTCGATCGCCTGCTGCACGCTCGGCCCATGCGCCTGCCGCTGCCACCCCATAAACGGCCGCCCGTCAAATTCGACAGTGAAGGCAAAACGGGTCATCGCTTAAGGCCGTTCGTTTCGCGCGCAGTCGAAAAACCGGTCGCGCACCGTCTCACCCATCCACCCGGCTCCCCGCCGGCATGTCGAATCCGCGCAGCATCTCCTCCGGCGTCATCGCCGCCTTACCTGCGCGCTGGATCAGCGTCGGGCGGATCGCGCCATGACCGCAGCCGATCAGCAGCGCGTCGTCCAGCATTTCGCCCGGCGCCCCATCCTCATGCTCCACCTGCGCCGCCAAGATGCGGAACCGCTCGCCGCCATATTCAAAAAAGGCACCGGGAAAGGGATTGAAGCCGCGCACCTGCCGCTCGACCTGAATCGCTGGCCGGGTGAAGTCGATCCGCGCCTCGGCCTTGGCGATCTTGGCGGCATAGGTCACGCCCTCTTGCGGTTGTGCCATCGGCGGGTGCTGCGCGATGTCGTCCAGCACCTCGACCATCAAATCCGCGCCCGCCTGCGCCAGTTCCGCCGTCAGCGCGCCCGCCGTCTTGCCCTCTATCTTGGTCACATATTTGGCGCGCATCGGCCCGGTATCGAGGCCCGTCGCCATGTCCATGATCGTAACCCCGGTGACATTGTCGCCCGACAGTATCGCCCGCTGGATCGGCGCGGCCCCACGCCAGCGCGGCAGCAACGACGCATGGATGTTCATGCAGCCATGGCGCGGCGCATCCAAAATGGCGCGCGGCAAGATCAGGCCATAGGCCGCAACCACCGCTATATCGGCCTCCAGCGCCGCGAAATCGGCCTGCACCGCCGCGTCCTTCAGCGACTCTGGCGTCCGTACCTCAATTCCCATCGCCTCGGCCCGCTGATGGACCGGGGAGGGGGTCAGGCTCTTGCCGCGCCCTGCCGGACGGGGCGGCTGGCTATAGACCGCAACGATTGTATGCCCCGCCTTGGCCAGCGCTTCGAGCGCCGGGACAGCGAAATCGGGAGTGCCCATATAGATGATACGCATGGCGCCATCTCAAAGCCCTTGTCGTGACGGGTTGCAAGCCCTTATCTCACAACATGGCCTCTCCCGAAATCGAAGCATTGACGCAAGCCCTGTCCCGCCTGCCTGGCCTTGGCCCGCGTTCGGCGCGGCGCGCGGTGCTGCACCTCATCAAGAAACGCGAAGCCGCCATGGCCCCGCTGCTGCGCGCGCTGGAGGCGGTGAACGAACGGCTGGTCACCTGCCATGTCTGCGGCAATGTGGATACGGTCGATCCCTGCGGCATCTGCACCGACATGCGCCGCGATCCGCGCGCGCTGTGCGTGGTGGAGGATGTCGCCGACCTGTGGGCGCTCGACAAGTCCCGCCTCTTTCCCGGCCGCTTCCATGTGCTGGGCGGGCGCCTGTCCGCGCTCGAAGGGATCAGGCCGGAGGATCTGACGATCGACGCGCTCGTCACTCGGCTGGAACAGGGCGGCGTCGATGAAGTGGTGCTGGCGATGAACGCCACGCTGGAGGGGCAGACCACCGCCCATTATCTCGCCGAACGGCTCGAACGCTTCCCCATCCGTCTGACGCAGCTGGCCCATGGCGTGCCGGTCGGCGGCGAACTCGATTATCTGGACGAAGGTACATTGGCGCAGGCGCTGCGCGCGCGAAGGCCGGTGGGGTAGGGGCACCCTGCCAAAGCTGTTAGCTGACCCCGCCGCAGCCATCCGCTAGACCGGGCTGATAACCCACTGGAAGGATGCCCGATGATCGACCTCAGCCGCACCCATCATAAGGGCATTGCCGTTGCCGATATCGACCGGGCGGTGACGGATTACGGCGCGGCGCTGGGGCTGACCTTCGCCCCGATCCGCGATTTTGATCCGCTGCCCTTCTGGACGCCGGAGGAAGGCGCGCGGGAAATCAGCGTGCGCGCCACCTATTCGCTGGGCGGGCCGATCCATCTGGAACTGGTGCAGGGCAATAGCAGCTTTTACGACACCGCCAGCCCCGCAGGCGCGCGCCATATCGGCGTGTGGGTCGATGATCTGCCGGCCGAAGCGGACCGGCTGGTCGCGGCGGGCTGGACGCCGCGCGCCGCCAACCTGCCGCCGGAACAGGGCTATGGTGCGATCGCCTATCTGGCCGCGCCCGATGGCGGCTTGCTGGTCGAGCTGATTTCGACCATATTGAAACCCGCGATCGACGAATGGCTGGGCGAATAGGGCGATGCAGCGCATCGCTTGAAATCCTGCGTCTTTCCGCTATTTTAGAGCCATGGCCATTCTCCCCATCCTTGAGGCGCCGGACCCGCGCCTGCGCACCATCTCGACGCCCGTTGAGTCGATCGATGACGATCTGCAACGGCTGATCGACGACATGTTCGAGACGATGTACGACGCGCCGGGCATTGGCCTGGCCGCGATCCAGGTCGGCGTACCCAAGCGGGTGCTGGTGATGGACCTTCAGGAACCGGAATCTGACGCGGAGGACGCCCCCCCGGTCAAGAAGCCGATGGTGTTCATCAACCCGGAAATCCTGCGGGAATCGGAGGATCTGTCAGTCTATAATGAGGGCTGCCTGTCCGTCCCCGACCAATATGCCGAGGTGGAGCGCCCCGCGACGATCCGCGCCAGCTGGATGGACCGTGACGGCCGCATCCATGAAGAACAGCTTGAAGGGCTGCTCGCCACCTGCCTCCAGCATGAAATGGACCATCTGGAGGGCATCCTCTTCATCGACCATCTCTCGCGCATGAAGCGCGACATGCTGATGAAGAAACTGACCAAGGCCCGCCGCGCCGCCTGACGGGCGCGACGGGCTTGAGCCTTAGCTCACGCCATCGGTATCCAGCGCATAGCCAGCCGAGCGCACGGTGCGGATGATGTCCTGAAACTGGCCATCGCCATTGATCGCCTTGCGCAGGCGGCGGATATGGACGTCGACCGTGCGCAGCTCGATATCGCTATCCTGCCCCCACACGCTGTCGAGCAGCCGTTCGCGCGAGAATACCCAGCCGGGATGCTCCAGAAAATGGCGCAGCAGACGGAACTCGGTGGGGCCAAGCGGGATCACCTGTCCGCCGCGCCGCACCTTGTGCCCCACTGTGTCCATCTCGACGTCGGCAAAAGTCAGCGTTTCGCCCGCCAATGCCGGACGAACGCGCCGCAGCACCGCGCCGACCCGCGCCACCAGTTCGCGGGGGCTGAAAGGCTTGGTCACATAATCGTCCGCGCCCGTCTCCAGCCCGCGCACCCGGTCCTCTTCCTCGCCGCGCGCGGTCAGCATGATGATCGGCACGTTGGCGGTGCCGTTGGCGCGGCGCAGACGGCGGCACACTTCGATGCCCGACAGGCTTTCCACCATCCAGTCGAGCAGCACGATGTCGGGCACATTTTCCTGCGCCATCAACAGCGCTTCCTCACCATCGACGGTATGGGCGACCTCGAAATCCTCACGCTTGAAATGCCAGATCAGCAGTTCGGCCAGCGCTGCGTCGTCCTCGACCAGCAGCATTTTTGCACGGGCCATATTGGTTATTCCTCCGCCGCGGCGCTACCGCGATCGCGGTCGGGCAGGGTCTGCCCCGTGGCCGCATAATAGACCATCTCCGCGACATTGGTCGCATGATCGCCGATCCGTTCGATATTCTTGGCGATGAACAGCAGATGCGCGCATTCGCTGATCGTCTTGGGATTTTCGACCATATAGGTCACCAGCGTGCGGAACACGCTGTTGTAGAAATCATCGACCACCGTGTCGCGCTCGACCACCGCGACGGCCAGATCGGCGTCGCGCGCGGCAAAGGCGTTGAGCGCGTCATGCACCATTTCGCTCGCCACCTGTGCCATGGACGGCAGTAGCGATACCGGTTCCAGCGTGCGCTGGTTGGCGGTGATTTGCGGCACCCGCTTGGCGATATTCTTGGCATAATCGCCAATCCGCTCGACCACGCCGACGATCTTCAATGCCGCGATCACGTCGCGCAGATCGTTGGCCATCGGCGCGCGGAGCGCAATCACCTGGATGACCAGTTTTTCGACTTCCGCCTCGATCGCGTCGATACGCTTGTCGTCGGCCACCACCTGCGCCGCCAGCGCCAGATCCTGCCGTTGCAGCGCCGTCATCGCGCTTTCGATCGCCGCTTCGGCACGTCCGCCCATTTCGGCGATCAGGCCACGCAGCCTGTCGATATCCTCGTCGAACGCCTTGATCGTATGTTCTGCCATGTTCGTCTCTCCCGCGATCAGCCGTAGCGACCGGTGATATAGTCCTTGGTCCGCTCCTGCGTCGGATTGGTAAATATGTCGCCGGTGACGCCATATTCGACCAGATCGCCCAGGTGGAAGAAGGCGGTGCGTTGCGACACGCGCGCGGCCTGCTGCATATTATGGGTCACGATGACGATCGCGTAGCGGCCGCGCAGTTCGTGGATCAGTTCCTCGATCTTCGCCGTCGCAATCGGGTCCAGCGCCGAACAAGGCTCGTCCATCAGGATGACCTCCGGCTCCACCGCGATGGCGCGGCCGATGCAAAGCCGCTGCTGCTGCCCGCCCGACAAGGCAGTGCCACTGTCATGCAGCCGGTCCTTCACTTCGTCCCACAGCCCCGCCCGGCGCAGCGATTTTTCCACCACCACGTCCAGGTCCGCCTTGGCATGGGCGAGGCCATGGATGCGCGGCCCATAGGCGATATTTTCGTAGATCGACTTGGGGAAGGGGTTGGGCTTCTGGAACACCATGCCGACACGCGCGCGCAACTGCACCACGTCCATCGACGGGGAATATATATCCTCGCCATCCAGCGTGATCGTGCCTTCCACCCGCGCGCTGGCGACCGTGTCGTTCATGCGGTTCAATGTCCGCAGGAAGGTCGACTTGCCGCAGCCCGACGGACCGATGAAGGCGGTGACATTGTCCATGTCGACGTCGATCGACACGCCCTTGATCGCCTGCTTGGCACCGTAAAAAACCTTCACGTCGCGGGCCGACATTTTGGGGTTGGCAATGGCCAGAGGATTTGTTGGTTCGGTCATGGGTGCGTTTACCACCGTGTTTCAAACTTGTTGCGCAGATAGATGGCCAGACCATTCATCGCGAGGAGGAAGGCCAGCAGCACGATGATCGCGGCCGACGTCTTTTCGACAAAGCCCTTGGACACTTCATCGGACCACAGGAAGATCTGGACCGGCAAAACTGTCGCCGGATCGCTGATCCCAGCCGGCGGCGTCGCGATGAAGGCGCGCATCCCGATCATCAGCAGCGGCGCCGTCTCGCCCAGCGCACGCGCCATGCCGATGATCGTGCCAGTGAGGATGCCGGGCAGCGCCAGCGGCAGCACATGGTGGAACACCACCTGCACCGGCGACGCGCCGATGCCGAGCGCCGCGTCGCGGATGCTGGGCGGCACCGACTTGATCGCATTGCGCCCGGCAATGACGATGACCGGCATCGTCATCAGCGCCAGCGTCATGCCGCCGATCAGCGCCGCCGATCGCGGCAGATGCAGGAAGTTCAGGAAGATCGACAGGCCGAGCAAGCCGAAGATGATCGAGGGAACGGCGGCCAGATTGTTGATCGACACTTCGATAATGTCGGTCCACCACGCCTTGGGCGCATATTCCTCCAGATAGAGGGCGGTAGCGACACCCACCGGGAAGCTGAGCGCCAGCGTCACCAGCATCGTCAGCAACGATCCCTTGAACGCGCCCCATATGCCCACCTGGGTCGGGTCGGTGCCGTCGCTCGCGGTCAGGAAGCTCCAGTTGAAGCCGGTGGTCAGCAGGCCTGCCTTGCGCAGCCGCTCGACCGCCGCTTCGGCTTCCGGCGCGCCTTCATGCTTGGCCGCCAGGTCGATGGTGGTGGAGGCCGGGACGCTGATCGTCACCGTCCGCCCCAATATCGCCGGATCGGCCTTGATCGCGTCGCGGATGCTGATCCAGGCGGTCGGCGACAGCAGTTCGTCGGCGTCCGCGCCCAGCGCTTGCCTTGCGACCTGCCCCGTCACCATCGGCAAATTGGCATTGGCCAGCGCCGCGTCGGTGATATTGGCCGGATCGAGCAGCAGCGGCGATGCCGGGAAGTCGATCTGGAGCGCAATCTCCGTCCGCGTGAAACCGCGCAACCCGTTGCCCATCATCGTGAACAGCAGGAAGGCAAGGAAAGCGCCAGAGAGCGCCACGGCGAACAGCCCGGCAAATTTGAACCGCCGCTCGGACGCATAGCGCCGCGCGATCCGCTTACGCATGGCGTCCGACTTCCAGTCGGTAGGAAGCCTTTTCGGGGGGCTGGGAGTGGGTGTCATTCGTAAGCCTCGCGATATTTCTTCACGACCCGCAGGGCCACGATGTTGAGCAGCAGGGTGACGACGAACAGCACCAGCCCCAGCGCAAAGGCCGCCAGCGTCTTGGCACTGTCAAATTCCTGGTCACCGGTCAGCAACTGGACGATCTGGGTGGTCACCGTGGTCACGCTGGCAAAGGGATTGAGCGTCAGATTGGCGGCCAGGCCAGCGGCCATCACTACGATCATCGTCTCGCCGATCGCGCGGCTGACCGCCAGCAACACGCCGCCGACCACGCCGGGCAAAGCGGCTGGGATCAGCACCTTGCGGATCGTCTCGCTGGTGGTTGCACCCATCGCCAGGCTGCCGTCGCGCATCGATTGCGGCACGGCGGCGATGCTGTCGTCGGCCATGGAGGAGACGAAGGGAATGATCATCACCCCCATCACCAGACCGGCGGCCAGCGCACTCTCCGACGACGCGCCATGAATGCCGATCATCACCGCAAAGTCGCGGAGCGCCGGGGCGATCGTCAGCGCCGCGAAATAGCCATAGACCACCGTGGGCACGCCCGCGAGCATCTCCAGCGTCGGCTTCATCCATTTGCGCACGACGGGCTTGGCATATTGGGTGAGGTAAATGGCGCTCATCAGGCCCAGCGGGATGGCGACGACCATGGCGATGATCGCGCCGATAAAGATAGTGCCCCAGAAGAGCGGCACCGCGCCGAATGCATCCTCATTGCCATAGCCCATCGCCGCCGACTGCGGCGACCATTTGGTGCCGAACAGGAAGTCGAGCGGATTGACCATGGAGAAGAAGCGGAAACTCTCCCACAGCAGGGACGCAACGATGCCCACCGTGGTCACGATCGCCAGCAGCGACGCGATCAGCAGCGTCGCCATCACCAGCCGCTCGACCCGCGTGCGCGCCCGGAAATCGGGGCGGACGCGGGTGAAGGCATAGGCGCCCCCGGCAAAGGCCAGCACGATCGCCAGCACCGCGCCCGCGACGCCATATTTGCTGATGGCGGCGCGGTATGGCTCCACCAGTCCCTGCGCCAGCGGGTTGAATGCGCCTGCCTGCGCGCCGGTCGCAATCGACCGCGCCTCACCCAATATGGCCGAGCGCGAGAAATCGTCCATCGGCAGGCTCTGCGCCGCCGGATCGGCCAGCACCGCCTGCGTTACCAGACCGGGCGCTATATTGGCCCAGACCGCCAGGAACAGCACAGCCGGGGCCAGCGTCCACAGCGCCACATACCAGCCATGATAGCCCGGCAGCGAGTGGACGGCATCACGCCGCCCGGTTTCCCGCGCCACGGTCTGCAAACGCAGCGCGCGGGCGCGGGCGCTGACCCAGGCGATAGCGCCCAGGCCAGCGAGCAGCAGGAAAAGTGCGGGACCGGTCATTATGGCCCTTACTTCAGCTGTGAGCCGTCAAGCACGGTCAGTGCCTTGACCGTTTCAGCACTGGCCTTGCGCACATCGTCGGGCGCCGCGACCATGCCGCGCTTGGTCAGCGCGCCATCGGGCGACCAGTTGGCGGCAAAGGCGTTGAGGAAGCCCTGAAGCCCCGGAATGGCCGCGATATGCGCCTTCTTCACATAGATATAGAGCGGACGAGCGCCCGGATATTGGCCGGTCGACACGGTTTCGTAGCTCGCTTCCACCCCGTTGATCGGAATGTCCTTCAGGCTGTCGCGATTTTCTTCCAGGAAGCTGTAGCCGAACACGCCGACCGCATTGGGGTTGGCGCCCAGCTTCTGCACGATCAGATTGTCATTCTCGCCCGAATCGACATATTTGCCGTCCTCGCGGACGCGGGTGCAGGTCGCCTTATACTCGTCCTCATTCTTCTCTTTCAGCTCTTTCATCGCCGGGTCGGACTGGCAGCCCTTTTCCAGGATCAGTTCAGCCAGCGAATCGCGCGTGCCGCTCGTCGAGGGCGGGCCGAATACCGAAATCGCGATGGCGGGCATGGTCGGATCGACATCCTTCCACGTCTGCGCCTTGTTCGGCCCCTTGCCATAGGGGTTGGCAGCCAGTGCCTCATAAACGATCTTGGGCGTCAGCTTGTAATCAGGGCCATTCTTGGCCTCGGCAAAGGCCAGGCCATCGACGCCGACCTGCACTTCGATGATATCCTTGACGCCATTGGTGGCGCACATGTCGAATTCGGACTTCTTCATCCGGCGCGATGCGTTGGCGATGTCGGGATGCTGCGCACCCACGCCCGCACAAAACAGCTTCATGCCGCCGCCGGTGCCGGTCGATTCGATGATCGGCGATTTCATGCCCGGATTGCCCTGCACGAACAGCTCGGCGGCCGCCGTGGCGAACGGATAAACGGTGGACGATCCGACGGCGCGAATCTGGTCGCGGGTCTGGCCCGCGCCGCCGCTGCCGCTCTGGTCGCCACAGGCGGAAAGGGAAATGACGCTGAGCGCCGTTGCGGCGAACAAGGTGAATCTATTCACGGGAACCTCCATCATGCAAGGCCGCGATTCGCTGTTCGCTGCCCCCTTTGACCGGCGCTATAGGGCCGCTCCATCGCGGCATTGTGACATTCAGGTTGCAGTTTGATGACATTGCAAAAGGCGATGATGACAGGATGGCCATTTTGGTCAAACCTGCCCCCATGGCTTCATTCATCCGCGCCGTTCATCAGCGGCAGCAGCACGGTGACAGTCGTACCCTTGCCCAGCACGCTCGCCACGTCCAGCCGCCCGCGGTGCCGCTCCACAATATGTTTGACGATCGCCAACCCCAGCCCGGTGCCGCCCATCGCCCGGCTGCGCCCCGAATCGACGCGATAGAATCGTTCGGTCAGGCGCGGCAGATGGTCCGGGCCAATGCCTTCGCCCTCGTCGGCCACCGACAGGCGGCACATGCGGCTGCCGCCCTCGGTCAGCGTGACGCGGATCGGCGTGCCGGGGCGACCATATTTCACCGAATTGCCGATCAGATTGTGCAGCAGTTGCGACAGTTGCGCCCGGTCGCCCTGTACCGCCTGCCGCCCCGGCGCGACCTCCATCTCGACCTCGCGTCCGCGCTCGCCATGGCTGGAGCGGAACACATTGACCACTTCGGCGACCAGTTCGCCCAGATCGACCGATGCGTCGGGCGCGCGATATTTCTCCGCCTCGATCCGCGATAGCGAAATCAGATCATCGACCAGCCGCTGCATCCGCCGCGCCTCGCCATCCATGATCTTCAGGAAGCGCTGCCGCGTCTCATCATCCTTGCCCAGTGCCGGGTCGGCCAGCGTTTCGATAAAGCCCAATATGCCCGCCAGCGGCGTGCGCAATTCATGGCTGGCATTGGCGACGAAATCGACCCGCATCCGCTCGGCCGCATGGGTGCCGCTATGGTCGACCAGATGCACCAGCCGGCGCATGTCGGCGACCGCGCCCACCGGCGCGACCCGCATCTGCCAGCGCTGATCCCGCGATCCCAGGCCCACCAGTTCGATCATGAACGGCTCGGCCAGCGGCGCCAGGCTCGCCAGCCGCTCGGCGGCAGCCGGGTGGCGGATGGCGATGCGCGCGTCGTCCCCCTCGATATGCGCGCCCAGCAGGCGCTGCGCCGCCCGGTTCGCCCGCGCGATCCGCCCGCGCTCCACCAGCATCAGCGGATCGGAAATCCCCTCCAGCAGGCTGGCGAAATCGGGGTGGTCGATCAGGTCCGGCTCTTCCATCGCCACGTCCGGCACGTCCGGCGGCGGGGTTCCGGCATCCGCCGTAATGGCCAGCACGATCACGCCCGCCAGCACGGGCAGCACGATAGCAACGGGCGACGCGCCCAGCATCAGGGCAGCGCCCGTACCCAGCAACAGGACGGCGAGGGAGGCAATGATCTGGGAAGGACTGAGTCGATTCATGGTTACCGCACTGGATTTGTCGCGTATTTGCTGCGATGTCTGGCCCAATAGCGTGCAATCATGACGCTTTGGCAAGCCCGATAGCGGATCAGGATCAGATGAGCGAGCCGATGACCGGACAGGATGATGACCAGCAGCCCGACATGGCTGCGCAGGCCGATACGCCCGATCTGGCTGTGCCATCACGTCGCCAACTGCTGATGGGCGGCGCAGCGGCGGCCTCGGCCATCGTGTCGATCCGCCCGGCGTTGGCCAATACCGCTGCCTCGGTCCTCAACTGCACGATCCCTGTGCCGGACGGCAGCCGCGCGGGCAATCTCATCGCCCCCAATGGCCAGCTCGTTCCCGCCGGGACGCCCGGTGCCTTTCCCGGCGCTGGCCGTCCTTTCACCGGCGAACAGGTCAAGCAGGCGCTGCGCGGCCGTCCGCTGCCCGGCACCAGCTATCAGCAAAATCAGGCCTATCTCAACTATATCCGCCGCCTCCAGTCGGGCACCAGCGGCTTCACCTGCTACGCCTCGCTCCAGATGCCGCGTTAGGTCGTCCTCCCCTTTAAGGGGAGGTGGCAACGCGAAGCGTTGACAGAGGGGTGTCACTCTATCGATAGCGGGACACCCCTCCGTCTGGCCTGCGGCCATCCACCTCCC
>NZ_CAVK010000024.1 GCF_000382885.1 Sphingobium indicum BiD32 | reverse complement strand
ATAAGAGACAGGAACAGATCACCGCGCCCGGACCCGTGGTCCGCCATGTCGTGAGCTTCTATATCGTGGGGCAGGGCGCGCCCACCGGCAGCCGACCCACGGTCAAGATCGAAACGATGAAAGCGCGCCTGCTGGGGCAGGACCAGCGCGCCATCGCCATTCTCGTGTCGGCGCAACAGGGCGAAGGCCATCCCGCCGACGCCGTGATCAGCGCCTTCCTGACTGATTTGGGCGATGTGCAGCTTTTGGCTGACCGCGCCATGGGCTTGCGCTAGGGCGGTTGCCATGTGCGGCATAGCAGGCATCTTCCATCTCGAAACGGCAAAGCCCGTCGATCCCGCGCGGGTGCGCGCCATGCTGGACGCGATGCCGCATCGCGGGCCGGACGGCAGCGGCATCTGGACCGCGCCGGGCGTGGGCCTTGGCCATCTGCGCCTCTCGATCATCGACCTGGAGGCCGGCGCGCAGCCGATGCTGACCGAGGATGAATCGCTTGCCGTCATCTTCAACGGCGAAATCTATAATTTCGGCGAAGTGCGTGCCGAACTGGAGGCCAAGGGGCATATTTTCCGCACCCATAGCGACACCGAAGTCATCCTCCACGGCTATCGCCAATGGGGTGAGGATTGCGTCCACCGCTTCAACGGCATGTTCGCCTTCGCCCTGTCCGATGCGCGGGCGCAGTCGCTCTGGCTGGTGCGCGACCGGCTGGGGGTCAAGCCGCTGCACTATGCCCTGCTGTCTGATGGCAGCCTGATCTTCGGTTCCGAACTGAAAAGCCTGCTCGCCCATCCGCTGCTGCGCCGCGCGCCGGACTTGAGCGCGGTTGAGGATTATATGGCCTATGGCTATGTCCCCGACGACGCCTGCATGGTCGCGGGCGTGCGCAAGCTGGGCGCGGGCGAAACACTGCGGCTGGTGCGCGGTCGCCCCTTGCCGCAGCCACAACGCTATTGGGATGTCAGCTTCGCCGACCGCTCCAAGGCCAAGCCTGAAGCATTGGAAGAAGAGCTGGTCGCGCTGATGCGGCAGGCGGTCCGGTCCCGCATGGTGGCGGACGTGCCGCTGGGCGCATTCCTGTCGGGCGGGGTGGACAGTAGCAGCGTCGTTGCGCTGATGGCCGAAGCGTCTGCCCAAGCGGTCAAGACCTGCACCATCGGTTTCGACGTCGCCGCGCTTGACGAAACCGCCTTTGCCGACCGCATCGCCCGGCGTTTTGCGACCGACCACCGGACGCGGATCGTGTCGCCTGATGATTATGGCTTGATCGACCGGCTCGCTTTCCATTTCGACGAACCCTTTGCCGACGCCTCTGCGCTGCCGACCTTCCGCGTGTGCGAACTGGCGCGGGAACAGGTGACGGTGGCGCTGTCGGGCGATGGCGCGGACGAGGCGTTCGCAGGCTATCGCCGCCACCGTTTCCAGATGCAGGGGGAGCGGCTGCGCGGCCTGATTCCGGCTTCCGTCCGTCAGCCACTGTTCGGTACGCTCGGCAAATATTATCCCAAGGCCGACTGGGCACCCCGCGCACTCCGCGCCAAATCGACCTTCCTGGAACTGGCGGGGGAGGGTGGGGACGCTTATGCCGCGTCGGTCGGGGTGACGCCGCACGCGCTGCGCCATCGCCTCTACAGTCAGGACATGAAAAGCCGGCTGGGCGCCTATCGCGCCGAGGACCGCTATATCAAGGCGATGGCCGACGCCCCCGCGCGCGATCCGCTCGACCGCGCCCAATATGCCGATATCCGCATCTGGCTGCCCGGCGATATTCTCACCAAGACCGACCGGATGAGCATGGCCGTCAGCCTGGAAGCGCGCGAGCCTCTGCTCGACCACCGGCTGGTCGAATTCGCCGCACGCCTGCCGGTCAACCAGCGCATCCGGGGCAATAGCGGCAAATATCTGCTGAAAAAGGCAATGGAACCCTATCTGCCGCAGGACATACTCTACCGCCAGAAAATGGGCTTCGTCACCCCGATCAGCGCCTGGTTCCGTGGCGCGCTGGCAGGCGAGGCGACGGCAATCGCGGGCGGATCTTCGCTGGCGCGTACCGGCTGGTTCGACACCAAAGCGCTCGCCAAAATCGCCGCCGATCACAAATCGGGCATGGCCGATCATGGGCGGTTGCTGTGGCAATTGCTGATGCTGGACAAGGCGCTGGTGCGATTGTTCGGGATTTAAATCCTCATAATCCTCCCCTTGTAGGGGAGGTGTCAGCACGAAGTGCTGACGGAGGGGTGTCGCCCTGTCGATAGCATGACACCCCTCCGGCTGGCCTGCGGCCACCCACCTCCCCTTAAAGGGGAGGATCAAGAGCCGGACGAAGCTGATCCTTCCCCCCTTGCAACCGGCCGCGCCGGGTGCCAACGGGGCGCATGGCGATAATCGGGGCGCACCAGTGACAGTCTCCAAGGAAATGGTCCGGCTGCGGCTCTATGCCCTGTGCCTGGCTGGCGACATGGCGGGTCTGTTCGGCGCGTTCCTGGCGGCCAACTGGTTCGTGCTGGGCGCATTGTGGGGGGAGCCGGGCAAGCCGCACGGAATTGTCATGTTCGCGATGATCGCGCCGCTCTATGCGCTGCTCGGCGTGCAGGGCGGCGGCTATGGCATTCACAGTCTGGAGAATGTCCGGCGCGGCATTTTCCGCGCTCTGCTGGCGCTGGCGCAGGCGGCGTTGCTGATGCTGCTGATCGTCTATCTGGGCAAGATCGCCGAACAGCTCTCGCGCCTCACCTTCATCACCGGGCTGGCGCTGGGCGCGGTTGCAGTGGTGCTGGTGCGGCTCGTTGTCGTGCGGTTGGCCAGGCATTTGCTGGGGGAAGTGCCGCATCTGACTGCCGTGATCATGGATGGCGTCGCCATCGAAACCGGCCCGCACATGCTGATCATCGAAGCGGATGCCGCCGATCTGCGCCCCGAACGGCATGATGCCGACATGGCGGCGCGGCTTGCCCAGGCGGTCGGCATGGCCGAACGGGTGATCGTCGCCTGTCCGCTGGACCGGATGGATGACTGGTCGGCGGCCCTTAAATCGCTGTCGGCGCGCGGCGAAATCGTCGTGCCCGAACTGCTGCGCTTTGCGCCTGCACGGGTCGATGAATTTGACGGCCAGCCGACCATCATCGTCGCGGGCGGCCCGCTCCAGTTTCGCGATCGCCTGATCAAACGCCTGTTCGACCTCATCGTCGGCGCGGTCGCCACCATCGCGCTGTCGCCGGTGCTGATCGTCGCCGCGCTGGCGGTAAAACTCACCAGCCCCGGCCCGGTCATCTTCCGCCAGCCACGCATTGGGAAGGACGGGCGATCCTTCCAGATTTACAAATTTCGCTCGATGCGTGCCGACGCCAGCGACCGCAAGGCCGAGACGCTGACGGCGCGCGACGATGACCGGGTCACCCGCGTCGGTGCCTTTCTGCGCAAGTCCAGCATCGATGAACTGCCCCAGCTTTTCAACGTATTGAAGGGCGATATGAGCATCGTTGGCCCACGGCCCCACGCTGCTGCGGCCAAGGCGGGCGATACGCTCTATTGGGAGGTCGATGCGCGTTACTGGGCGCGCCATTGCATCAAGCCGGGTATGACCGGCCTGGCGCAGGTGCGCGGTCATCGCGGATCGACCGACCATCATCAGGATCTGATCGACCGGCTGCAATCCGATCTGGAATATGTCACCGCCTGGTCGGTATGGCGCGACCTGCGCATCATCGTCGCGACGCTGGGCGTGCTGTTTCACCACAAGGCCTATTGAGTATGACCGACCTGTGGCTTGGCGCACTTCTTCTCGTCTCGCTGGTCGCTACATTGTGGCCGTTCATATTCTATCCGCTGATTCTGCGCACGCTGCCGACGCGCCCGGAACAGCCGGTCGTGGGGCCGGTTCCGACCGCCTCGCTGCTCTTCTGCGCCTATAATGAGGCCGATGCGATGCCCGAAAAGCTCGCCAATCTGGCGATGCTAAAAGGCGTGCACCCGACGCTCGAAATTCTGGCATTCGACGATGGCTCATCCGACGGCACTGGCGACCTGATCGCCGCGCAGGGCGATCTCGTCATGCTGATCCGTGGCCCCGGTCGCAGCGGCAAGGCGCATGGCATGAAGCAACTTGCGGCCCGCGCTCGCGGCGACATATTGATCTTCACCGATGCCAATGTGCTGCTGGACGGCCAGGCGATCGACAATCTGCTCGCCCGCTATGCCGATCCCGACGTCGGCGGGGTGCTGGGATCGCTCCAATATATTGGGCAGGATGAGAGCGCGACCGCATCTGTCGGCTCGCTTTACTGGCGGATCGAGGAGCGGCTGAAGGATGAGGAATCGCGCACAGGCAATGTGCTGGGCGCGGATGGCTCGATCTTTTCGATCCGCCGCAGCCTCTATCCCGATTTCCCCGACAGCGTGCTGGATGACCTGACCGTCTCTATGGTTGTGGTGTTTGCGGGCAAGCGGCTCGTCAAAGCGAAGGACGTAATCGCGCGCGAAAGGCTGGTGACGGCACGCAAGGATGAATATCGCCGCAAGGTCCGCATCGCTGCCCGCGCCTGGCACACCCACAGCCATTTGCGCCCGCAACTGCGCCGCATGGCCGCGATCGACCGTTTCAAATATGCATCGCGCAAGATCGTGCGCTGGTTTGGCGGGCTGTTCATCCTGACCGGTGCCGTCGCGGCGGGCGCATTGGCGATGCGCGTCTCGCCGATGCTCTACATGGTCGGCGCGCTGGCCGTGGCGCTGGTCATCTGGGCGGGCGTTCGCACCAAGCGTGGCCCGTTCGCGGCGCTGGTCGATGTGCTGATCGCCTATGCCGCCACCTTGCAGGGCGTCGCCAAAGCCATGACCGGCCGCACCGTTACCATCTGGAATCCCGCCAAGTCGCGCTGACCCTCTCGTCAAAGCCGTGCGATCTTGTATAGGCCGATACCTGTTCCCAGTCGGAGAATGACGTGATCACTGTTCAGCGGGTGGCCAAGGCTGTCGGCAAGCATCTGACCCGAACGGCGTTGAAGGCGCGCAAGGCGTTGGGTGCGCGCGCCAACCGGGGATGCCCGGCCTGTGGCGCAACCGTGGTCGGCTTCTTCCGCTATGGCGATAATGGGGAATGGGGCTGCCCGGACTGCGGTGCGTCGCCGCGCGAACGGCTGATGAACTGGCTGATCGCCCAGGGGACGCTGACCGTGCCGACCGATGCGGCGATCCTGCACATGGCCCCCAACGAAGCCAGTCTGGTCCGCCGTTTCTCGGCTGCTGCCGATTACAGACCAGCCGATCTCGATCCGGCACGCTACACCGTGCCGAACATGCACCGCGTTGACCTGATGGAACTGGCGGACGCCGATCGCTACGACCTCTTCTACGCCAGTCATGTGATGGAGCATGTTCCCGACGATATGGCCGTGCTGCGCAACATATTGCGGGCGCTGAAACCCGGTGGCGAAGCCTGGCTGATCGTGCCGCTGTGGTCCAAGCCGACCGAGGATGGCAGCTTCGCCATGCCCCCGCGCGAACGCGAACGGCGCTTTGGCCAGTGGGACCATGTCCGCCAATATGGCCCCGATTTCGCCGACCGCATCCGCGCAGCGGGCTTCGATCTGGAGGAAATAGACGCCGCCGGGATCGACGTCGCGACCCGCCATTTCTACGCGCTGGACGACCGGCTGTTCCGCGCCCGCAAGCCCGGTGGAGCCGCGACGCGGTGAGCATCGTCGCGCGGATGGAGGCGTCCGCCCGCATCCTTGCGCTGGTCAAGCTCGCCAATGTCGGCCTCGTGCTGATCTGGGGTTTCGCCGTCACCTTCGTGTTCGTGCGTGCGCTGCCGCTGGCGGAATTCCAGTCCTTCCTGCTGCTCGTCGCCTTCGGCAATTTCACCGTCTCGGCTGAATTTGGCCTGACCAGCATCATCTATGCCCGGCTGCGACGACATTGGCTGGGCGACGGCGAAGGCGACATAGGCGCGTTCCGTCTGGAGGAGATGGGGGTGTTGTTCCTCTTCCTCGGCCTGATCGTCGCGGGCGGTACGCTGATCCTGCTGGTCACACTGGCGGCAGGCTGGATCGGTACCACCATGCCATTGTTATTCATTCTCTTTTTCCTGTCCGCCTGCCTCAACCTGCCTGCCCTGCTGGCCAAGCGGGCGCTGGCGGCAGTCGACGGCAATTTCCTGTGGGAAGCGCTCGACTGCGGGCGGCGGGTCATCACCATCGGCCTGCTGCTGGCGATATTGGCGGGGCTGGACCCGCGCCTGTCGCTGGCGCTGCAACTGGTGGTCAGCATCCTTGTGATCGGCTGGGCCATCGCCCATGTCCACCGTCGCCTCAGCATGAAGTCGCGCCACTGGATCGCCTTCCGCGTCGGCGGCGGCCATGTCCGCGCGCATTATCTGCGCGACATAGGCGCGTCTGCTGCCTTCACCGTGTCGGACATCATCGCCTATAATGCGCCCTATTTCACCATTGCACTGGCGACCAGCGACGCGCGGCCGATGCTGCTGTTCGATTTCTTTTTCAAGATGTCCAGGTCGCTGTCGATGTTGGTCCGCGCCCTCGTGGAGGCCGCGCTCCCCCGCATCACCCGCGCCTATCATGCAGGCGACAAAGTGCGGCTGCGCCAGTTGCTCGGCCGGGCGCTGGGCGCGGCGATGCTTTTTGCGCTGGCGCTGTCCGCCGTGTTGCTGAGCGTCGGCGACTGGCTGTTTGCAATCCTGTTTGACGGTCGCGCCAGCATCGACCGTGCCGACTTGGTGCTGATCGTCGTCGCGCTGCTGGCTCTCGCGCTGCTGTGCGTCTCGGTCTATGTGCAGGCCGCGCTGGGCCGTTTTTTCCATCTTCTCAGCCGTTCGCTTCCCTTCCTCGCGGGATCGCTGCTCAGTGTTCCGCTGGCGCGCCTGCTCTGGCCGGAGCGGTTCGATCTCGCTTTCCTGGGCCTCTACGCGCTGACCCTGCTGCTGGCAGCGGCCCTGCACGCCGTCTCCCTGCGCCGACTGGTGCGGTCATGAAGGTGGCGATGCTCGATCCATCGCTCTTCACCGGGCGCTATGACGACAGTCTGTCCGCGGCGCTGGCGGGGGAGGGGGCGGACATTACCCTGCTTGCCCGCCCGATGCGCACGACCGATGCGATTGGGTCGCAGGGCTACAGCTACAACCCGCACTTCTTCCGCCGCAGCGAAGCTTTGCGCGACCGGCTCGGCGAAGGTCGGGCCTTCCGCTTGGCCAAGGCGGCGGAATATGGCCTGTCCTGCGCGCTGGGCGACCTGACGCCGCTCACCAATGCCGATGTCGCCCATGTCCAGTGGCTCCCGCTCGCACCCGCCGACCTGTTGATGCTGCGCCGCCTGAAAGGGCGCGTCGCGCTGGTCCACACCGTCCATAATGCCGACGCTTATCATGCCGATGCCGGGGTGCAGGGCCGGGGCTATCGCGCGTTGCTCGACCAGTTCGACGCGCTGATCGTCCATGGCGAAACGACCCGCGCGGCGCTGGTGGAGCAGGGCATCGACCCGGCGCGCATCCATGTAACGCCGCACCCGCCGATGCGCCTTGCCGCCGCCACCCCCGCAGACCTCGCCGCCATTCCCGATCCGGTCGTTCCGCGTATCCTCTTCTTCGGCACGATCCGCCCGTATAAGGGCGTCGACCTGCTGGTCGAGGCGTGCCTCCAGCTTTGGCAGTCCGGCCACGCCTTTGAACTGGTGCTGGCGGGCAAGCCCTTCATGGATGTCGCGCCCCTCCTCGAAAATGTCAGCGCAGCCGGGTTCGCCGGCCGCCTTCGCACCGATTTCGGTTTCCTGACCGAAGGCCGCCTCGACGCGCATATGGCGAAGGCCGACATCATCGCCTTCCCCTATCGCCACATCGATTCGAGTGGCGCGTTCCTGTCAGCGCTGCACCATGGCAAGGCGATGGTGACGTCGGACGCCGGCATGTTCGGCCAGTTGCCTGATGTGGTCGCGGTCCGGGCACCAGCGGGAAATGCGCCAGCGCTCGCCCAAGCCCTCTTGCCGCTGGTGCAAAGCGCCGCCATCAGGCAGGAACAGGGTGCGCGCGTGCGCGCCTATGGGACGAAAATGGGGGACTGGAAGGATATGGCGGTGGCGACGATCGGCATCTACAAAGCAGTGCTGGCCGCGCGCGCATGAACCGCTACGTTCGTGAAGCCTGCGACCGCCTGCTCGCGCTGCGCCTCGCGCTGGCCGGGCGCGTGCATCAATATCCCGAAATTCAGGCCTTGAAGCGCTTTTTGGCGGCGTTCCACGTCGACTGCCTGTTCGACGTTGGCGCCAATCGCGGCCAATATGCGACCATGGCGCGCAAGGATGCGGGCTATCGCGGCCTGATCCTGTCGTTCGAGCCGAACCCTGCTGTGTTCGCGGAACTGCAACGGCGGGCCGCGTCGGATCGCCACTGGCATATATTCAACATGGCGCTGTCGGACTTTGACGGCACCGCCGATTTCAACATTATGGCCGCCGACCAATTTTCCTCGCTCAAGACCCCGTCCAATACGCAGGACGATATTTTCGCGAACCGTAACAAGGTAACGCAGACGGTGGCGACGCCCTGCCGCCGCCTCGACACGCTGCTGCCTGAACTGGTGGCGCAGCATGGCTTTACCCGGCCGTTCCTGAAGATGGACACGCAGGGCCATGACCTGTCGGTCTGCGAAGGCGCGGGCGCGGTGTTGGCGCAGATGACTGGCGTGCAAACCGAACTCGGCGTGCGGCCCATCTATGAAGGCGGCACCGGCTATCGCGCGATGATCGACTGGCTGGAGGCGCGGGCGTTCGTCCCGTCCGCCTTCTTCGCCAATAATAAGGGGCATTTCCCGCTGCTGGTCGAAATGGACGGCATTTTCGTAAACCGGGCGCTGGTGCAGGGCTGATCATGGGAGCCGCCGCGTCCTTCGTTAGTGCGCGTCGCCTGTTTCTGGCAGGGGCGATCGGCCTGACATTGTGGCTGGGCGCGACCTTCCTGTGGCATGTCACCTATCGGCAGGGGATCAGCCTGGCGGTCATCCTGTTTCTCGATCAGGATTTCCCCGCGCTCATCGTCCCGCTGCTGCTGCTGGCGCTGGCTGCGCCCTTTGCCGAGGGGCGCGGGATCATCCTGCCGCGCCCGACCGCGCGGATCGTCGTGCCGCTGATCGTGCTGATGGGTCTGGCGGCATGGGCGGGCCATTATGCCCTGTTCCAGGATTATGCCATTTCCCGCGATGAGGAGGTCGCCCGTTTCGCCGCCGCCTATATGCGCGAAGGGCTGTTTGCCCGTCCGATCCCGGTCGAATGGGAACCCTATCGCCGCGCGATCATGCCCGAATTCTTCTCCCCCTTCGGGGCGGCGGATTATTGGACGGCGGCCTATCTGCCCGTGAACAGCGCGATCCAGGCGCTGTTCTGGCAATTGGGCGATCCCAATATGGCCGGGCCGGTGCTGCTGATCACCGGCCTGTTCGCGCTCTGGCGCGTGGCGCTGCACCTGATGCCCGATCGGCCGGATGCGGTGTGGGTGACGGTGCTGCTGGGCTGTTCGTCCAGCCAACTCTGGATCACGGCGATGACGCCCTATGCCATGACCGGTCATTTCGCGCTCAACATGGTGTGGCTGGCGCTGGTGTTGCGCGGCGGGGTGATCGGCCATGTCAGTGCGGGGCTGGTCGCATTGATCGCGGCCGGGCTGCATCAGTGGCATTTCCCGCCCATCTTCATCGCCCCCTTCATCCTGTGGATGCTGCTGGCGCGCCGCTGGACGGTCGCCGCCTTCCATGCGCTGACATTGGTGGCGATCGTGGTGGTGTGGGCCAAGATCTGGCCGGCTTTCCTGCTCGACATGCTTGGCGCACCCGCCGATGTCCGCCCTTCCGCCGGGGTGGCGGACAAGGTCGGCAGCCTCTTCCAGCGGCTGGGCGATCGCTGGCAGCCGCTGGTCAATCTCAGCCGCTTTGTGGCCTGGAACAACATCCTCATGGTGCCGCTGGCCGCGCTCGGCATCGCCGCGATGCGGTGGCGGCGCGCGATCGGCGGACAGGAAATTGCACTGCCGCTGGCGCTCGGCTGTGTGGCGGGATGCGCGCTGGCGCTGGCGCAGGGCTATGGCTGGGGCTTTCGCTATGCCCATGGCTATATTGGTCCCTTCTGCCTGCTGGCGGGGCTTGGCTGGGCAAGTTTCCGGCCCCAGGGGGCGCTCCGGCCGCTGGTCATCGGCCTGTTCATTACCGGCCTTGCCAGCATCTTCCTGGTCTGGCGCACCCATGAATTTGTCGCACCCTATGCCGCCAGTCACCGGTTGATCGATTCCAGCCAGGCCGATGTCGTCCTGGTCGATCCGCGCGGAGGCCTTTACGTCACCGATCTGGTGCGCGGTCGCAACGGCGTGCCGGGCAAGCCGATGGTGATGAATTTGGGGATGCTGACGCTCGATCAGGTTGACGAACTATGCGCATCCTATGTCGTCGAACTGTTCGACCGCGCTGAATTCCGGCCGCTCGGCGTTCCGCTGGCGCGCTGGAATCTCGGTCGCATGGACGCCCTGCGCGCGCATATGAAGGAAGAAGGCTGCGACAAGCCGGTCCAGCCGCCGCTTCCCGAAACGTTTGAGGATGCGCTCAACGCCGCCGACAACGCGATGTAATCACTGCCCCTTCACATAGACCCGCTTGCCGCCGATCCATGTTTCCAGCACTTGCGTCGCGCGAATGTCCGCAGGCCGCGCCGTCGAAATATCCCGGTCGATCAGCAGGAAGTCCGCCCGCTGGCCCGGCACCAGACTGCCGAAGCGCTTTTCGGCAAAACCGGCATAGGCCGCCTGACGGGTGAAGCCATCCAGCGCCGCCTCGAAACTCACCCGTTGCTGTGGCAGCCAGCCGCCCAGCGGTTCGCCTTTGGAATCCTCCCGGCTCATGGCGACGGCGATGCCGGGGAAGGGATTGGGACTTTCGACCGGCACGTCGGAGCCGAAAGCCAGCGGAACGCGATTGTCCAGCATTGCCTTCCACGCATAGGCACCCGCCAGCCGCGCATCGCCCAGTCGCGCGGTCGCCATGCGCCAGTCGGACGCTTCATGCACCGGTTGCATCGACGCGACGATACCGAATTGGGCAAAGCGCGGCAGGTCGGCAGGGCTGACGATCTGCGCATGTTCGATCCGCCAGCGCCGGTCACCCTCATAGGTTTCCGACAATTCCTGAATCGCGTCGAGTATCTCGCTGTTCGCCGCGTCGCCGATCGCGTGAGTAGCGATCTGGAAATTGTCCATCGCCGCCCGGCTCATGATATTGCGCAATTGCGTGTCGGCAATCATCGGCAGACCGCGCTGCCCCGGCGCGTCCGCATAGTCGGCCTTCAGCCACGCGCCGCGCGACCCCAGCGCCCCGTCCAGCACCAGCTTCACCCCGCCCAGCCGCAGCCTGTCGTCATACAGCCATGGCGTGGGTTCCGGCCCGGCGATCAGCGTCATATTCTCCAGCCCCGCCGCATAGGCCATGATCCGCACGCGCAGCGCGCCGCGATCGGCCGATCGGCGGAACGCCTGCCAATCCTCTATGCTGGTGCCCATGTCGGCAATGCCGGTGATCCCGGTCGCCAGCAGCGCGCGCTGCGCCTTTTCAAAGGCGATGTCGCGGTCCTTGGGCGCAGGAGCCGGGACGACCCGTGCGATCAGATCCATCGCCTTATCGACGAACACGCCAGCCGGCTTGCCCGCGGCCATTTCGATCCGGCCGCCGGCGGGCGCTTTCGTCGCGGCCGTCACGCCTGCCGCGCGGATCGCGGCGCTGTTGGCCCATCCCGCATGACCGTCCACCCGCTCCAGCCACACCGGAATGTCGCTGACCGCGGCGTCCAGATCGGCGGCGGTCGGGAAGCGGCCGAGACCCCATTGTTCCTGGTTCCAGCCCGTGCCGATGATCCATTTGCGCCCTGCGCCATCCTGCGCATAGGCGCGAATCTTCGCCTGTGCCTCGGCCAGCGATGTCGTAGTCGACAGGTCCAGCGTGATGAGCGACAGGCCCAGTCCCATGACATGCCCATGCGCGTCGATCAGGCCGGGGATCAGCGTCTTGCCGCCAGCATCCATCCTGAACGACAGTCCCTTGGGCCGTTCGGGCCAGGGCTGGCCCTTCTTGGGCTTTTTGGGTTTATATTCCGGCTCCTGATAGCGGTCGGGCAGCAATTTTTCGACCTTGCCCTCATCGTCGATCAGCAGCGCGCGGAAATGCACGATCCTGCCATTGGGATCGACCGCCATGCCGTTCACATTGTCGATCACGCCCGATGCGATGGCGGGGAGGGTGAAGGTCATGGCGGCGAGGGCAGTCACCCACCTCGCCAATCCGCGCTTCCTTCTGTCATCCCGGACTTGATCCGGGATCCAGGACGCCACGCACAGCGCGGGAGACTCTGGATCCTGACTTTCGTCAGGATGACGACCGACCAAGTTACCGCTCACGCCCGCGTAATCCTTCGCACCAGCGCGCTGGTATCCTGCCGGTTGCCGCCCAGCGCCTGCACATCGGCGTAAAATTGATCGACCATCGCCGTCAGCGGCAGGGTCGCGCCATTGGCCCGCGCTTCTTCCAGCGCCAGCCCCAAATCCTTGCGCATCCAATCGACCGCAAAGCCGAAATCGAAACTGTCCTGCGCCATCGTTTTCCAGCGATTGTCCATCTGCCAGCTTTGCGCCGCGCCGCCCGAAATCGCCTCGAACACCGCGTCCAGGTCCAGCTCCGCCGCTTGGGCAAAGCGCAACGCTTCGGCCAGCCCCTGCAACACGCCGCCGATGCAGATCTGGTTCACCATCTTGGTGGTCTGGCCAGCGCCTGCGCCACCGACATGGACGATCCGCGCGGCATAGGCGTTCATGACGATCTTGGCGGCAGTGACCGCCGGTTCGCTGCCTCCGCACATGATCGACAGTCTGCCATTTTCAGCCCCCGCCTGACCGCCCGATACCGGCGCATCGACGCTGTGGATGCCGCGGCTTTCGCCCTCGACAAACAATTGCCGCGCGATCCGCGCCGACACGGTCGTGTGGTCAATGAACAGTCCGCCCGGCTTCATCGTGCGGAAAGCGCCCTCGCGGCCAAGTGTCACTTGGCTCAGGTCATCGTCGGTGCCGACGCAACTGATGACGATGTCCGCTTCTTCGGCGGCTTTGGCCGGGCTGATCGCCACCGTGCCGCCATAGGCTTCCGCCCAGCTCTTCGCCTTGCCGATGGAACGATTGTAAACGGTGAGGCTGTGCCCCGCCTTTGCCAGATGGCCTGCGATCGGGCCGCCCATGACGCCCAGGCCGATAAACGCGATATTAGCCATATGCCCCGTATATTTACTGCGCCAGACCCAGCCATAGGGCCAGTTTTCCGACAGTGCCAGTTTCTTCACGCGCAATTTTCCGCTAGGGGGCGGCTCCATGAACAGCTTAGCCAAGATAGAGAGCGCCTTGCCGCTGCCGATCACCGTCGATGACATACTTGCCGCGCGGACCCGGATTGCCGGTTCCATCGTCAAGACGCCGACGCTGATTAGCCAGACGCTCTCGACCATGCTGGGCTGCAACGTCTATCTGAAGTTCGAGAATCTCCAGTTTACTGCCGCCTATAAGGAGCGCGGCGCGCTGAACCGCCTGCTGCAACTGGACGAGGCAGCCAAGGCGAAGGGCGTCATAGCCGCGTCGGCGGGCAATCATGCGCAGGGGCTAGCCTATCATGGCAAGCGGCTGGGCGTGCCTGTCACCATCGTCATGCCCACGACCACGCCGACGGTGAAGATCACCCAGACGCAGGGTCATGGCGCGACGGTGGTGCAACATGGCGAGAAGTTCGACGACGCCTATGCCCATGCGCGCCTGCTGGAGGTGGAGCAGGGGCTGACCTTCATCCATCCCTTTGACGAGCCGGACATCATGGCGGGGCAGGGCACCGTCGCGCTCGAAATGCTGGAGGATGCGCCGGAAATCGACACGCTGATCATCCCGATCGGTGGCGGTGGCCTGTTTTCCGGCATGGCGACGGCAGCGCGGGCGATGAAGCCGGATATAAGGCTCGTCGGCGTGCAGGCAGAACTTTATCCGTCCATGTATGATTTCATCAAGGGCGCGGACCTGCCCTGCGATGGCGATACGCTGGCCGAGGGCATTGCCGTCAAGCAGCCTGGCGAACTGACCCGCCGCTTTGTCGAGCGGCTGGCCGACGACGTGCTGCTGGTCACCGAGCGGCGACTGGAGGAGGCGCTCAGCCTGCTGCTCCAGATTGAAAAAACTGTGGTGGAAGGGGCAGGGGCCGCCGGCCTTGCTGCCTTGCTCACCTATCGCGAACAATTTGTCGGCCGCAATGTCGGGCTGATCCTGACCGGGGGCAATATCGACACGCGGCTGCTGGCTAATGTGCTGCTGCGCGATCTGGCCCGGTCGGGCCGTCTGGCGCGGCTGCGCATCATCCTGCAGGATCGGCCGGGCGCGCTGTTCCATGTTGCCAAGATTTTTGATCAGGAAGCCGTCAACATCCTGGAACTGGCGCATCAGCGCATCTTCACCAACCTGCCCGCCAAGGGGTTGAGCCTGGACGTCGAGTGCGAAACCCGTGATCGCGCCCATCTCCAGCGGCTGATCGCGGCACTGGGCGAGGCTGGCTATGAGGTCGCGCCGATCGAAGTTGCCTGACATAGGAACACTCCGTTAACTTTTCGTGGTAAACGCTCTTTTCATAGGGACGCGGCAACGGCATAGTCGGGACATGATCCACCCGCGCCGCCGCCACGAAGGGGATATTGGAGCGTGACTGCACCCTTTCGTTTTCCTCGCTTCTTCGTGACCAATCCGTCGCCTTGTCCCTATCTGCCGGGGCGGAGCGAGCGGAAGGTGTTTACCGAGCTGAACGGCGACAATGCCGCTGAACTGAACGATGCGCTGGGTCGCATCGGCTTTCGGCGCAGCCAGAATGTCGCCTATCGTCCCAGTTGCGCGGATTGTTCCGCGTGCGTTTCGGTGCGTGTCGTTACTGGTGAATTTCGTCCGAACGCGACCCAGCGCAAGCTGATCCGCCGCAACAGCGACCTGACCGTTACCGCCTGCAAGCCCTGGTCGACCGAGGAGCAATATGCGCTGCTCCAGCGCTATCTGTCGGCGCGGCACCCTGGCGGCGGCATGACCGAGATGGACGAAATGGATTTTGCCGACATGGTCGAACAGACCCCGGTAGACAGCCATATCGTCGAATATCGCGAACCCGGCGTTGACGGGCGCGTCGGCAAACTGGTCGGTGCCTGCCTGACCGACCGGCAGGGCGACGGGTTGTCGATGATCTACAGTTTCTTCGACACTGAGTTGGACAATCGTCCGGGGCTGGGCAATTTCATCATCATGGACCATATCCTGCGCGCTTCGGCGGCGGGGCTACCCTATGTCTATCTGGGGTACTGGGTCGATGGGTCGCAGCGGATGCAATATAAAGTCCGCTATCGGCCGCTCGAAAAATTGAGCCGGTCTGGTTGGGTCCGGTTCGATCCTGACGAGCAGGATCAGGCTATTCGTGATGTGGCCCAACGGGATGAGCCGCCGCTGCCTGTCGAACTGGCGAGCATGTTTCGTAAATAACATCCCGATTACATCGACTTCGTGCGATTTCCACCCACGCCAACTAAATTCGATCAAAATGATGGAAGAGTGGGAAGGTTATTTAACTTTCGCTGCTAGCCTTGTCATGATGAACGCGACTATGGCGAATTGGGCGGGGGCTGGCGATGGATCGCTTTGCTGAGCGCCGATTTGACGACTACCGGCGGGCGCTGGATGATGGTCGGCGCGCTGATAATTCATTACTATATCGAAACGAACTGATCTTTTCGCCGGTCTTTGACTATCTGTCACCTTCACTGTCGCGCTGGATTGCCGATGAGCGGGGCAGGATAGTGGCGATCGACCAGGATGGCGGCCAAACCGGTCGGGCATGGCGCGCGTTGCTGGACCGCGCAGACCGTCGTGCCCTGCTGAAGGCTGCGGTCGTCGAGGAAGAGCCACTACCCCTGACCGTGCGCCTGCTTGGCGCCGACGGACAGCGGCGCTGGTGCCTGATCCGTTTGCGACGGATGAATGGCATAGATGGTCTCGTTCGCTATTATGGCACGGTCGAGGATATTCACGACCGCCACGATCGCGAAGCGCGCGCGCTGGAAAGGGCGCTGGCCGAAAGCCGCGAACATTATCGCTGGTCGGTCGAACTCAGCCCGCAGGTGCCATGGACAGCCGGACCCGATGGCGCAATTGAAGAAGTAGGACCGCTCTGGCTGAACATGACCGGCATGACAGCGCAGCAGGCGCTAGGGGCCGGCTGGCTTGCCGCGCTGCACCCCGATGACCTGGCCCGCACCATCGCGCTGTGGAGCGCGCATCTGGAAACCGGCGCGCCGATAGATATCGATTATCGTATTCGGCTACGCGATGGGGGCTATCGCTGGATGCGCGCGCGCGCAGCTGCGCGCCGCGATGCGCAGGGGCAGATCGTCCGCTGGTATGGCACGTTGGAGGATGTCCACGCGCAAAAGCTTGCCCAACATGCGCTGGCTGAGAGCGAGGAACGCTCCCGTCTGGCCGTGCAGGCCGCTAGGCTGGGCATATGGGATTTCGACACGATTAGTGGTGCGCGGCGCTGGTCGCCTGAGTTCCGCGATATGCTGGGTCTGAGCGAGGATCATCCTGCGACCAGCGAACTGGCGCTGTCGCTGGTCCATCCCGATGATCGCGAGACACTGCGTGGCATGCTGGCTTCCGTGGCTGACGGGGCGGTGCCGCCGCATTTCGAGGCGACGCTGCGGGTTTACCGCGCGAATGATGGTGCCCTGCGCTGGATCAGGAGCAGCGGTTGGACCACGCGATCGGAATCGGGCCGGGCGCTGCGCGTTATCGTCACCTTTCTGGACGTCACCGACCAGCGCGACGCGGAGGATCGCATACGCTGGGCAGCAACGCATGACCCTATGACCCGGCTGCCCAATCGCGCCTTGTGGCAGGCAACGCTGGACGAAATGGCCGAACGGCAGGCGCGCACCGGCAACCGCTTTGGCCTGCTGCTGCTCGACATTGACGATCTCAAGCGCACCAATGATTCGCTGGGCCATGATGCGGGCGACGCCTTGCTTTGCGCCTTTGCCCGGTGTCTTGCCGCCATCGCACCCCCTGATGCGGTGCTGGGGCGGCTGGGGGGCGACGAGTTCGGCCTGATTGCGCCGTCATTGACCAACGGCGCGGCCCTGGAGGCGTGGAGCGCAAAGCTGATCGAAAGCCTGCGCATACCCCATATCCATAATGGCCGCTCGATCGATTGCGGGGTCAGCATTGGCGGCGCCGTGTTTGGCGATCATGGCGACCGGGCGGCGGATCTGCTCAAGGCGGCCGACCTGGCACTCTACGCATCGAAGGCTGCCGGGCGTGGTCGCCTGACCCTGTTCCATTCCGACCTGCGGGCGCAGGCGCAGCAGCGCAGTTCGATGATCGGCATGGCAAGGAAGATCATCGCAGATCGGCTGGTCACCCCCTATTATCAGCCCAAGGTCGATCTGCGCAGTGGCCGGGTGCTGGGCTATGAAGCGCTGTTGCGCTGGCACCATCCGCGTTTGGGCCTGCAACTGCCGGGCAGCATAGCGGCGGGTTTTGAAGATGCTGAAATTGCTGTCGCGCTGACCGGGCAGATGCTGGACGCGGTGTTGCGCGATGTGCGCAACTGGTTGCATGCCGGCTATGATCCGGGGCGGATCGCAGTCAACGCATCTGCCGCCGATTTTGCGCGCGATGACTTTGCCGAACGGGTGCTGGAGCAACTCGCCCTATTCACTGTGCCGCCGGAACATCTGGAAATAGAGGTGACGGAAACCGTTTTTCTGGGGCGGGGCGCTGGGCAGGTCGGGCATGTGCTAAGGCATTTTTCAGATGCGGGGGTGCGCATTGCCCTGGACGATTTCGGCACAGGCTTTGCCTCGCTCAGCCACCTGAAACAATATCCGGTCGACATCCTCAAGATCGATCGCAGTTTCGTGTCCAACATCGAACAGGATGCAGGCGATGCCGCGATTGTGGATGCCATTGTCAAGCTGGGTGTCAGCTTTGGCATGGATGTCGTCGCGGAAGGGGTGGAGAGCGCGGCGCAGGCCGATCGGCTGCTGGCCCATGGCTGCATCATCGGCCAGGGCTTTCACCTGGGCCGCCCGCAGCCCTTTGCCGTTATCACGCCACCCAAAGCATGATCAAAGGGCCGCGCCCTTTGTAAGACGCGGCCCCGATTTGTCGCCTGTAAGCGCCTATTTGCAGCGACATGTCCGGCGGGCTGGCTTGCGATAGCCGACCCGCTGGGTCACGTAGGTCGTAGTGGTCGTCGTCGTAACTGCAGGCTCGATCGTCACCGTGGTCACGATCGGTGCGGGGTAATAATAGCCGCCCGACACATAGCCGCCACCGCCATGGGTGGTGACATGCGCCGGACCGTGGGCTGGTCCCTGTGCTGGTCCCTGCGCCCAGTGCGGCTGGCCTGCATAGGCTGGCGCATCATAGTCCACGCCTGCGCCGCGCACTTCGCCCTCGAACCGGCCTTCGTAGGTGCCGCTGGTGCGCTTGCCATCGGCGGTTGTCCAGGTGCCGGTCCAGCGACCTTCATAGTCATTCTGGGTGGTCACGCTGTCGTCGGCATAGCCATAACCATAATCATAGCCTGCACCCGGACGGCGCGGTGGCGGCGCAGCGCCGCGACGGGGGGCATCCTCCGCCTTGTCGATCACGGCACCGGCAATCGCGCCAACGCCTGCGCCGATCAGCGTGCCGGCGGTGCGGTTGCCGCGCCCGGCGATGCGGTTGCCCGCGACACCGCCAACTACCGCGCCGATCGCCGCGCCGCCCAGGCCATTGTCCGGGCGACGATAATCTCCATGATCGTCATAATAGCCATCATCGCCATAGCCGCCTTCATAGCGGTCCCATGCGATATTGCTGCGGCTGTCATAAACCCGGCCATAGCGATCGGTCATGACGGCATCGTCATAATAGCGCGACCAGCCATAGCCTGCGGCTGGGGCGGGGAGGCCATAGGTGCCGTAATTGCCGATATAGTAAGAGGGGCTGATCCAGTAGCGCGGCAGGACATAGCCATAGACCGGACGTTGATAGCCGTTCCAGCCGCCCGGCGCGCGCCAGCCCGCAAACCAGCGGCCATTCTGACGCGGACCCCAGCGATGACCGCCATTCCAGTTCATGCCCGGACGTGGCGCATGGATCATCGGCCGACCGCCACCCTTCCAGTCGCCGCCCGACCAGCCGCCGGTCGTGCCATGGCCCACGGCCGGGCTGGCCGCGCCTGCCAGCGCAATGCTTGCGCCCAGAAGGAGAAGGCCGGATGTCCGCATGGTTAACGCTCCCTGTTTTCCCGCGGCGGGAAAGCGCCAGTCGGGTCAAAATGCTAACGCTCTGTTTAGCATGGCGATCCGCGCCTATCCATGAGTCGGCGGCATAATTCCTGTCCCGAAACGGGGCGAAATGCGCCGCCGTGAGAGGAAAGAGGGTTAACGCCCTAGCCGATCCGCGCCGCAATCCGCGCGACCAGCGCCTCCAGTCCCTGCGCGTCATTCGAGTCGAAGCGGGCGGCAAGCGGACTGTCGAGATCCAGTACGCCGATCACCTGGCCATCGACAACGACCGGCACGACGATTTCCGACGCGCTGGCGGCGTCACAGGCGATGTGCCCCGGAAAGGCGTGGACGTCGGCAACCAGTTGCGTCTCGCCTGTCTCCGCCGCCGTGCCGCATACCCCGCGTCCAAGTGGGATGCGGATGCAGGCAGGCTTGCCCTGAAATGGCCCCAGCACCAGTTCGCCGCCCACCATGCGATAGAAGCCCGCCCAGTTGAGGTCGGGCAGATATTGCCAGATCAGCGCGGCGATATTGGCCATGTTGGCGACATGATCCGGCTCATCGCGCGTCAGCGCATCGGCGGCAAAGACCATGTCCGCGTAGAGCGTTGCCTTGTCGGCTGTGTTGGTGGGTGCGAAGTCGAACATGGGGCGGATATAGTGATGGGGACCGGGCGGGGCCAGAGGGTGATAGTCAGGTGGATGCATGTCCTCGCCACTTTTGCCAACCGAACATCGGCGGAGTCGCTTCGCCGTTCCGACCTGTCGCGTGGCTTGCCTGGACGAATAGTCCGGCCAGCAGCGACAATGGCCCGATCGGGTTGAACACCATGACCAGCAACGGCGCGGCAAAGGCGAACCAGAGCGCAGCCCTTTCCCAGGTCGTGAGCGTCTCCCACCGCCCGAACAGCAGGATGGCAAAGCCAAGGCTGCATACGGTGAGGTCATAGTTGAAAATATAGGGCATGATCACGGCTGTGGCCGAAGCGCTGACGAACGCCAGATCCTGCGCCCGTGCATCCCGCGCCTTCCAGAACAGGGCCAGCGCGGCGATAGCGAAGCCAGTCTGGGCCATGAAAGCAAGCGAGGCGGGGGCTTCGCGCAGCGCGATATAGGCGGACGGCATCATGAAATAATAGAATTTTGGACCAGGCGCAGTCATGATCCGGGTCTGAAGTGCTGAGGTTTCGACCAACCATGTCCGCCACAGATCGCCGCCGAACATCAGGATGCTAAGGCCAATCAGGCTTAACGCTACTACGCACGCGATCAGGATCGGACGTATCTTTTTGCGAAGCAGCATCGTCAGCGCGATCAGCAGTCCGAGATGGGGCTTGAGCGTCAACAGTCCCGCCACCGCGCCGCTGCGGCCGGGAAAGCGATCCAAATAGTGAAAATAGAGCAGCCACAGGCCGCCAATAAGGAAACCATAATGACCGGCCCAGATATTGACGATCGCGGCAGGGGTCAGGATCGCGTGGGTCAGCGAAAGCGTATCAGGTATATAGGCGCGCGCCGCCCACATGAAAAAGGCTGTGCCCAATAGCGTCCAGATCGCTAACGCCAACGGATAGGGCAGCGTTGCAAACGGCATCGCCAGGAACAGGCTGTGGGGCGGATAGGAATAGTTATACGGGTCGAGCGGCCCGAATATCGACGCCTGCCATGCCATATAGGCCTGATAATCGTAGAGCGTCGCGAGTTGGCCATCCTGTGCAAGGCGTCCGCCGGACCAGACGTTCAGGAAATCCCGACCGACGATCAGGCGGGCCTGCGTCAGACGCACGCCGTCCAGTTGCAACAGGTCGGACAGGATCAGCACGGTCCCAAGGAAGGTCGCGCCCAACCACAATATTAAAAGGTGCGATGATGCCAGGCGAGCGGGCACTATGCTGACGTTCTGCGGCGACTGACCCATATTCAACCGATCCATGACCTGCGCGCGCGGGATGCGACGCTGCATCTAGACAGGGAGATATAGTTAATTCGTAAACGACTTGAGACGATCTATCGCTAACGCCTAATCCACCCGCACCTTGCCGCGCCCCTGCTTGACGGTCGCGCGCTTCACCTTGCCTTCGACCCGGCGTTTTTGCGAGGCTTTGGTGGGTTTGGTCGGGCGGCGTTTTTTGGGGACGATGGTGGCTTCGCGGATCAGGGCGATCAGACGGTCGCGGACATCCTGACGGTTGAGCAGCTGCGACCGGGCGCCTTCGCTGCGCAGGATCAGCACACCCTCGCGCGTCATCCGCGATCCAGCGAGGTCCGCGAGCCGATTTTTCACCGCATCGGGCAGGCCAGGCGAGTTGGCCACGTCGAAGCGCAGCAGCACCGCGCTGTCGGTGGTGTTGACATGCTGCCCGCCCGGTCCCGATGCGCGGGTATAGCTTTCGACAATTTCTTCGCTATCGATGGCGATGGAGCGGGTGATGGCGATGGCGACCATGGCAACAGTGTATCTGTTCGACCGCCAGGGTCAAAGCCCCGCCTGGTCCAGTAGCGCCTGATCGAACCCGGCATCCGCAAAGGTGGCGGGCAGGGGGGCGGTCGCCTCTGCGGCAGGCTTGTCGCCGCGCGGGATGCTGAGGAACCGGCTGTGCAACAGCATCGGCACGCCGCCTGTCCCATAGACCGGATCGCCGACGATGCCGAAACCCAGGCCATGCAAGGCATGGACGCGGATCTGGTGGGTCCGCCCGGTCTGTGGCTTGAAGGCGATCAGCGCGCGGCCGTCCTTCTCCGCGACCTTGCGCCAGTGCGTGACGGCGACCTTGCCCGCCTTGGCCGGGATCATGCGCCAGCCTTCGCTCGCGCTGCTGATCTTGGACAGCGACAGTTCGATGGTGCCGCTCTCTTCGGCCGGAACACCGTCAATGACCGCGACATAGCGTTTGGCAACCGTCCCGGCCTCGAACACGCCCGCGAAGCGCTTGTGCGCCTTGGGATTGCGGGCGAGCAGCAGACAGCCGCTGGTGTCGCGGTCCAGCCGGTGGACCGGCAACGGCCAGCGGGCAAAGCCGAAGGTCAGCGATTGGAGATGATTTTCCAGCGCGATCGACCCGTCGCGCGGCGCATCGACCGGCAGACCGGCAGGCTTGTCGAGAATGATGGCCTCGCCATCGATGAAGAGGACATGGTCGGTAAGCAGGGCCAAGGAAAGGGGTCCGATCGGGAAACAGGGCAGGGGCACATTGACGCGCGCGTCCCGTCCTATAGGGCGTGGAGGCTATGGAGCATAGGGGGGAGAATAGGGAGAAGGGCAACAAGGCTGCGGGCGGCCGGCTCGACTGGGTCGATGTCGCGCGCGGGATTGGCATCGTCGCGGTCGTAGCCGGCCATGTCTGGACGCGTGGGCCGGTGCGCGATGCGCTCTACAGCTTTCACATGCCGCTGTTTTTCCTGCTTTCGGGGATGCTGTCCCGGCCGCAGCCGGTGGGGCGTTTCACCCTGCGGCAGGTCGCTTGCCAGATGCGGCCCTACGCCATTTTCCTGACGCTGCTGATCGCCGCGGACCAGATTATCGAGCCGATGAAAGGCGGGCGACCGATCTTTCGCCAATGGCCCGACGATCTGCTGCCGATCCTGCTGGGCGGCTTCTGGCTGCGCGGGCCTTATACGATTTTCTGGTTCGTGCCGTGCCTGATGTTTGCGCGCATCCTGTTCAACATCGTGCTGAGCCGTTGGCCCGATCCTTTAGATCGGCGCTGGGCGTTGCTGTTGATCCCGGTGACGGGAGGGGCTTATGCGCTGGGCTGGATGACACAGGCGTCGCCGCTGGGCTTGCTCAGCGTTCCCATGGCCTTCGTGCTGCTATGGGTTGGCGCGGCGTGGGCGCGTATCGGCTGGCGCAAGGCCTTGATCGTGCCGCTGGCGCTGCTGGCGCTCGCTGGCCTTGCGGGGTGGTTCCCGACGCTGAATATGAAGGCCGCCGATTATGGCTGGCCGCTGCTGTCGATCGGTTCAGCCATTGCGACATCGCTGCTGATCGTCGCGATCGCCCACCGGATCGCGCCCTATGCCGCGCCGCTGGCGTCGCTGGGCCGGGCGTCGCTGGTCATCATGTATCTGCACGTTGCCTTCATCCACTATCTCACGCCTTATCTGGGCAAGATATGGTTGCTGGCGATCGCGCTGATCGTGCCGTTCATGCTGTGGCGCGCGATAGCGGCCTGTCCGCCCGCGCGCCGCCTGCTGCTGTAGCGTCAGATATCCTGTGCGATCCGCCCATAAAGGTCGGGCCGCCGATCGCGGAAGAAACCCATGCCCGCGCGATGGGTTCGCGCTGCCGTCAGGTCCAGCGTTGCTACCAGCGCGCCCAGATCTTTGGCATCGGCTTCGGCGGCGAAATCGCCCCACTGGTCGCTGATGAAACTATGGCCGTAGAAGGACTGGCCATCCTCCTCACCGATGCGGTTGGCAGCGATGACCGGCATACAGTTGGACACGGCATGGCCGATCATCGCCCGCCGCCACATCCGGCTGGTGTCGAGGTCCGCATCATAGGGTTCGGAGCCGATCGCGGTCGGATAAAACAGCATTTCCGCGCCCATCAGCGCCATCACCCGTGCACATTCGGGATACCATTGGTCCCAGCAGATGCCGACGCCGATCGTGCCATATCTGGTCGGCCAAACCTTGAAGCCGCTATTGCCGGGGCGGAAATAATATTTCTCCTCATAGCCCGGCCCGTCGGGAATATGGCTCTTGCGATAGACGCCCATAATCTCGCCCTGATCGTCGATCATCGCCAGCGAATTATAATGATGCTGCCCGTCGCGCTCGAAGAAGCTGGTCGGGATATAGACGCCCAGATCCTTGGCCAGCTTGCGCATTTCCTGCACGGCGGGATGCTCGTCCACCGGCAGCGCGCGCGCGAACAGGGCTTCATCTTCGACCCGGCAGAAATAGGAACCCTCGAACAACTCCGGCGGCAGGATGATCTTCGCCCCGCGCGCGGCGGCCTTGGTCACATGGGTTGCGACGCGCGCGATATTCTCGGCCATGTCGTCGGAAAAGCTGAGCTGAAGCGCGGCGACGGTTACTTTGGTCATTGCGGAACTCTCCAGACAAAGCGGCTTTCGTAGACATCTTCAACCGGCTCACCTTTGGCGTTCCGGGCTGGTTTAAAATGAGCACGTTTCATAATTATCTTGCAGGCCGCATCGTCTAATTCTTGCGAACCAGAACTCTGTGTGACGGTGCAATCCTTCGCTATGCCTTCAGCGCCTATAGCGACTTTGAAATGCAAACTTGCTTCGCGTTCCTCTCGTAAAGCTAGCTTAGAATAACCTTCGGTGGTGGCTCCACCACCTTGGGAAATGGCGCCGGAGGAGAGGGAACTCAGAATCGCTATAAGTGGAAGGCCGGCTTTCAGTCTCATTGGTCACCCTTTGTGGGCATCTGCTGGCTGCAACAGTGGAAGCTGCCGCCGCCCGACAATATGGCGTCGCTGCCCAGGCCGACAATATCCCGGCCCGGAAAGAAAGGCGCGAGCGTATCGAGCGCCGCCTGATCATTGGGCTGGCCATAGACAGGCACGATGACGGTTGCGTTGCCGATGTAGAAATTCATGTAGCTGGCCGGGATCGGCTCGCCATCCACGATCACCAGGCCGGGCGAGGGGATGTCCACGACGTCCAAGCCATGCGCTCTGGCCCGCGCGCGTGCATCGGCGTAGATCGCCGCGTTAGGATCGTCATCGGTCGTGGCGATCGGCAGCGCCAGCAGGCCTTCGCCCACGAAGCGCGCCAGATTGTCGACATGGCCGTCGGTATGATCGTTCAGCAACCCGTCGCCCAGCCACAGCATGTCGGACAGGCCAAGGCTGCCGGCCAGCAACGTTTCGATCTTCCCCCGGTCGAGGCCGGGATTGCGATTGGGGTTGAGCAGGCATTGCTCGGTGGTCACGAACAGGCCGGTGCCATCGGTGTCGACCGCGCCGCCCTCGAATATCCAATGCTGGGTCGATGTCGGCAGGCCGGTGGTCGCGGCCAGCCGCGCGCCGATATCCTCGTCCCCCGGCATCTGATATTTGCCGCCCCAGCCGTTGAAGCCGAAATCGACCAGTGCCCGCGCTCCCCTGTTCAGCACCGCGATTGGCGCGGTATCGCGCAGCCAGACGTCGCCCAGTCTCTGCTCGACGATCGTGACGCCCGGCGCGACCAGGGCGCGCGCAGCGTCCGCGTCCGCTGCGTTGGCGACAACGAGCCGGACATCTTCGCCCTTGCCCCCGGCGTGGAGCGCGCTGGCGAAGGCAGCGATCTGCGCCCGCGCATCCTCGAACGCGCCGGGCCATTCGGCGGGGTTGGTCGGAAAGCCGATCCAGGTCCAGTCGTGCGGTGCCCATTCAGCGGGCATGCGGAATGTCATCTGTCTGTCCTTACTCGGCGGGCACGGCGATGCGTGATATAGGGGTCGGGGCGCTCCATAGCGTGGTGCGTCCGGTCTGGACAGGGGAGAACAGGGTATGCGCGCACTAATCATGGGCCTCATGCTGGCGATGACGCCTTTGGCGGTGCAGGCGGGCGAACTGCCCGGCTGGATCGCGGGGGCATGGGTGGAACGCAACGGTGAGAACTGGTCAGAGGAATTTTGGTCCGGCCCGCGCGGTGGCATATTGCTGGGCGCGGCGCGCACGGGGAAGGGGACCACGCTGGAATTTTGGGAACAGACCCGCATCCAGATCGACCCCGACGGCAGCATCGCCTTCTACGCATCGCCCAAGGGCGCGCGCGCCGCGCGCTTCGCCATAGAATCGCAGAGCGCGACCGAGATCGTGTTTGCCAACGCTGCCCATGATTATCCCCAGCGCATCCGCTACTGGCGTGAGGAGAAGCTGCTCAAGGCCGAAATCTCGAAGATCGACGGTAGCGAAAAGCAAGGCTGGTCCTACGCGCCGATGGGGGAGTGAAGTCTCCAAATTCCGTTCGTTTCGAGCGAAGTCGAGAAACGCATAGCCGGTGTTTGCGGCTTCTCGACTACGCTCGAAGCGAACGGAGGTAGAGTTAGATTACTTCCCAGCCCGGTCCTTGTCGCGAATGCCCCGGAATTCGTCGCCCTCGACCCAGTTGGGCCAGTCGCTGCCGGTCGCCAGGTCGCGGCCTACAGTGTAATAGAGTTTCAGGTCGGCCAGCACCCCGGTCCAGTCCCAATTGGGATCATATTCATCCTTCGGCCCGTGATAGCGGTTCCTGGTATAATCCTCCGCCGCAGCCATGCCCGCCGTCGTGCCGCCGGTCACCAGATCCTCGCCACCCTCGAAATAGAGCATCGGCAGGCCGTGTTTGGCGAAGCTGAAATGATCCGATCGGTAATAATAACCCTTCTCCGGCGTCGGCTCCAAGGTTGCAACGCGCCCCTGCGCGCCCAGCGCCCGGTCGAGATAGGCGTCGAGCTGCGACTTGCCCTTGCCGATCACCACGACATTCTTGGCAAGACCCGCGACCGAGAGGGCGTCCATATTCACGCCGCCTACGGTCTGCGCGAAGGGGAACACCGGATTGCTGCCATAATAGGCTGATCCCAATAGCCCCGATTCCTCTGCCGTCACCGCCAGAAACACCTGGCTGCGGTCGGTCGGTCCGGCCTTCACATTGGCCTCCGCCAGCGCCACCAGCGCGGCGGTCCCGGTCGCATTGTCGACCGCACCGTTGCAGATGTCGTCACCATCGGGCGCGGCCTGGCAGCGGCCCAGATGGTCCCAATGCGCGCTGTAGAGGACATAGTCGTCAGGCCGCGTCTTGCCGGGCAGCAGCGCCACGACATTCTTCGACATATGTTTGCGCAGGTCGTTGTCGAACGACACCGACGCCTTGACTGCGCCCAGCGGCACTGCCTTGAACCCCGGCTTCTTGGCCGCCGCCATCTGCGCGTTCAGGTCCAGCCCGGCACTGGCGAACAGGGCCGCCGCCTTGTCCTTCTGGATCCAGCCGATCGCGGACGACAGCCCCGCATTGCCGTCCGCGCTGTCGGCGACATGCTGCGCCCCGGTCCAGCTCGACTGCACGACATTCCAGCCATAGGCGGCCGGCACCGTGTCATGGACAATGATCGCGGCGGCTGCCCCCTGACGCGCTGCTTCCTCATATTTATAGGTCCAGCGGCCATAATAGGTCATTGCCCGGCCATTGAACGGCCCGGTCAGCCCCGGCGTCTCATAATCGGGATCATTGACCAGGATGATGACCGTCTTGCCCTTCACATCGACCCCGGCATAGTCGTTCCACCCCTTTTCAGGCGCGTTGATGCCATAGCCCACGAACACCACCGGGCTGTCCTTGACCGCGATCTTGGGCTGGGTGGTGCGATAGGTGCCGACGACCATTTCCGGGCCATAGGTCGCGCTGATCGCGTTCTTGCCGCCGGTGAAGCTGAGCGGCGATACATTCTTCGCATTGATCTCGACCAGCGGGACATCCTGAAACCAGCTGCCCTTGTTGCCGGGTTTGAGGCCCAGCTTGCCGAACTCGGCGGCGAGCAGCGCCAGCGTCTTTTCCTCGCCAGCCGAGCCGGGCGCGCGGCCCTCATAGGCGTCCGACGACAATTCCTTCACCAGCCGCTTCATCGTGTCGATCGACGGTTCGACCGCAGCGGGCCTGGCCGATGCTGAAGCTGGCGGCGCATCCGCGCCATCGGTGGCGCAGGCGGTCAGGATCATGGGCAGGGCAAGGGCGGCGGCAATGGCCAGCAAAGACGTTCGCATCAGGGCATATCCCTCAAAAAATCATTGTTATACGATTGTGATGCCCCGTGATGCCACTGTGCGGGGGGAAGGGCAAGCAAGGCGGTTGCGCCATCTACCTGCTTCGCTTAGCCCCTGAACGCACGGCAAGAAATTGGGGGAAGACGTGGCATGGTCCGTTTCGGCAAGGCAATGATAATGGCGGCTCTGGCAACAGGAACCGCACAGGGGGCGCTCGCCCAAACGTCGCCCGACGCGCTGGCCAAGGCGTTTGGCGCGCGTGAGACGGTGATTTCGGCCAGCATCTCGCCTGATGGATCGAAAATTGCGCTGGTTTCCGCCGGACCGGGACGAAGCAGCCGCGCTTATGTGCTGGAGGCGAAGGAAGGCGCGGAACTGGTTGTCGCGGCGACGACGACTGGCAAGCCGGAATATCTGTCGCGTTGTGATTGGGTCGCCGCTACCCGGCTCGCCTGCCAGATTTATGGCGAGACCCGATACGCCGATGATGTTTACGGGTTCAGCAATGTTTTCGCCGTCGATGCGTCGGGCGGCAATGCCAAGCTACTGAGCCAGCGGCGTGGCCAGAATGCGCTGTCCTACGATTTTCGCGGCGGAGACATCGTCGATTTGTTGCCCGGCGAGGACGGAGCGATACTAATGACGCGTTCTTATGTTCCAGAAGCCAAGATCGGTAGCCTTGTAGAAAAGCGGCTGGATGGCTTGGGCGTCGATCGGATCGATACCCGCAATGGCAGCAGTAAGCGGATTGAAACGCCGACAAAATTGGCGATCGACTATGTCTCCGATGGCGTCGGCACCGTCCGGGTCATGGGTCTGCAAGAGATCAAGGGAACGGGCTATTCCAAGGGGACTTATAAGTTCCTTTATAGGCCGCAGGGCAAGAGCGGCTGGAGCGACCTGTCCACCTATGATGTGCGTGACAATAGCGGTTTCTATCCGCTCGCCGTCGATCCGCAGAAGAACATCGCCTACGGCTTTGAAAAGACCAACGGTCGCGACGCGCTGGTGTCGATCGCGCTTGATCCCGGCCTGGAAAAGAAAGTCGTCTTTGCTCATCCGCAGGTCGATGTCACCGGGTTGATCCGGGTCGGGCGCGACCGGCGGGTTGTGGGGGCAAGCTATGCGCTCGAACATCGCGAGGCGGTCTATTTTGATCCGGCTGCGTCATCGCTGGTCACATCGCTGGGCAAGGCGCTGGGTGGCAAGGCCATCCATATCGGCGACATGAGCAGCGATGGGCAGAAGGTGCTGGTGTGGGCAGGCAGTGATGTCGATCCCGGCCAATATTATCTGTTTGACCGTACGGCGCGCAAATTATCGCCACTGATGCCCGATCGTCCTGAACTGGCCGATCGCCAACTCGCGACGATGAAGCCGGTCAGTTTCAAGGCCGCCGATGGCGTCACCATCCCGGCCTATCTGACACTGCCACCGGGCAAGGAGACGGCCAAAGGGCTGCCAGCGATCGTCCTGCCCCATGGCGGCCCGGAATCGCGCGACGAATGGGGTTTTGACTGGATGGTCCAATATTATGCGGCGCGCGGCTTTGTTGTGATCCAGCCGCAATTTCGCGGATCGGCGGGCTTTGGTGAGCAATGGCTAATGCGCAATGGCTATCGGTCCTGGCGCACGGCGATCAACGATGTGGTCGATGCCGGGCGCTGGCTGGTGGCGCAGGGCATTGCCGATCCGGCCAAGCTGACCATCGCTGGCTGGTCCTATGGCGGCTATGCGGCATTACAGGCGCAGGTGATTGACCCTGACCTGTTCAAGGCGGTCGTTGCAATCGCACCCGTTACTGACTTTGGCGATCGACTGCGACGCGCGCAGTTTGACAGCAGCTATCTGGTGCAACAGCAGCGGATGGGCACCGGGGCGGAAGCCGAGGAAGCTTCCCCCTCCAGCCATGCCGCGCAATTCCGCGCGCCTGTTCTGATGTTCCACGGCACCAATGATGGCAATGTCGACATCACGCAGGCGAAGATAATG
Source organism: Sphingobium indicum BiD32 (assembly GCF_000382885.1). Classification (GTDB taxonomy): domain Bacteria; phylum Pseudomonadota; class Alphaproteobacteria; order Sphingomonadales; family Sphingomonadaceae; genus Sphingobium; species Sphingobium japonicum_C. The sequence goes on along the minus strand of NZ_CAVK010000024.1, from coordinate 46,208 downwards.
CAGGGCAAGCTGGAAGGGGCGGGCAAGCGCAGCCAGTTGGTCATTTATGACGGGCTGACCCACAGTCTGAACGACAGCGATGCGCGCGCCGACATGTTGCAGAAGAGCGCGGACTTTCTTCTTGCGGCGGGGAAATAGGCCATAAAAGAGGAGGCTGGCGCACAGTCCTAACGCGCCAGCCTCCTGCGGCTTGCCTCAACCTTTGGTACGACCCGAAGGCGCGGCAGGCTGCAGTCCATAGACGATGTGGTCAGCCGATAGCCGTCAGCCGTGCAGCTTGATCGCGGTTTCGGCGATCCGGCGGCCCTGATAGCGGGCGCCGTCCAGTTCCTCTGCCGACGGCTGGCGGCTGCCATCGCCATCGGCCAGCGTAGTCGCGCCATAGGGCGATCCGCCGCGCACCTTGTCCACACCCATCTGGCCCTGAAAGCCATAGTCCAGACCCACGATGGTCATGCCGAAATGCAGCAGGTTGGTGATGATCGAGAAGAGCGTGGTTTCCTGTCCGCCATGCTGGCTGGCGGTTGAGGTGAAGGCGCCGCCGACCTTGCCGTTCAGCGCGCCGCGCGCCCACAGGCCGCCAGCCTGGTCGAGGAACGCGGCCATCTGGCTCGACATCCGGCCAAAGCGGGTGCCGGTGCCGATGATGATCGCGTCATAATCGGCCAGTTCTGCGACGGTCGCGACCGGGGCGTCCTGATCCAGCTTGAAATGCGCGTTCTTCGCGACTTCGAGCGGCGCGGTTTCGGGTACGCGCCTTATGTCGACCTGTGCGCCCGCTTCGGCTGCGCCTTCGGCAACGGCCTTGGCCATCATTTCGATGTGACCGTAGGAGGAATAATAAAGGATCAGAACCTTAGCCATGATGTATCTCCTTGAAGGATGGGAAAAAAAGGGATGCCGCCCGCGCAAGGGAGGGGGGAGAGCGCGCGGGCGGCGGCCGACCCGTCCGGGGGAAGGACGGGCCGGTAACTTCAGATGCTGTCGACCAGGACGATTTCGGCGTCCTCGATCGCGGTGATCGTGATGGGCGCGCCGCCGATGATCGCCGCGCCGTCGCGTGCCTCGTACGTCTCGCCGTCGATCGTGATCCGTCCGGTGGCCGGCACCAGATAGAGATGGCGGCCGTCCGCGCTGTCATAGGTCACGCTGTCGCCCGCCTTGATCGTCCCGCCCAGCAGGCGGGCGTCGGCGCGGATGCGCAGCGCTTCTGCGTCCTCGTCATAGCCGCTGGCCAGCACGACCAGCTTGCTTGACCGCTCGCCGCGCGGAAACGGTTTGGCACCCCAGCTTGGACTGCCGCCGCGTGCGCGCGGAATGACCCAGATCTGGAACAGGGTGGTCGTTTCATCCTCCAGATTATATTCGGCGTGACGGATGCCGGTGCCGGCCGACATCACCTGAACATCGCCCGCTTCGGTGCGCCCCTGATTACCCAAACTGTCCTTGTGGGTGATCGCGCCGGTGCGGACATAGGTGATGATTTCCATGTCGGCATGGGGGTGGGGCGGAAAGCCCGAACGCGGGCCGATCTCGTCATCATTCCACACCCGGATTGCGCCCCAGTTCATGCGGTCCTCGTCATGATAATCGGCGAACGAAAAATGGTGCCGTGCGTTCAGCCAGCCATGATCGGCGTGGCCCAGCGACGCGAAGGGGCGGCGCTCGATACGGTTTGCGGTGTGCGTGTTCATATCCTTGCCTTTCCAGATATCGACCGGACATTCCGGCTTGCTTTCCGCCAATTTAGTCCTCAGCATCGTTTCTGAAACAAGCAGCATTGAAACGGATTGTTTCCCTATGCGACTACCTGATTTTGAGGCCTGGGCGATGTTCGCCGCCGTGGTGGAACATCGCAGCTTCACCGATGCGGCCAAGGCGCTGAGCGTGTCCAAGGCGACCGTGTCCAAGGCCGTGACCCGGCTGGAAGAGCATCTCGACACCAGCCTGTTCAACCGCACCAGCCGCCGTCTGGCGCTGACCGAAAGCGGCAAGCGGCTCGCCGACCATGCCCATCGCATCCTGGCGGAGGGGCAGGCGGCGGAGGAAGCTGCGCGGGAAGAAACCGCCGACCTGTCCGGCGTGGTCCGGCTCGGCGCGCCGATGAGCTTTGGCCTGCAACGCATCGCTCCGCTGATCGCCCGCTTCACGCAGGAGCATCCGCTGGTCGACATCGACCTGCATCTGTCCGACGCACATATCGATCTGATCGAGATGGGACTGGACGCCACCATCCGCATCGCCGACATGCCCGACAGTTCGCTGCGCGCGCGCCGTCTGGCCGATGTGAACATCCATGTCGTCGCCTCGCCCGCCTATCTGGCGGCGCGCGGCAGGCCGGTGCATCCGTCCGATCTGAGCGGGCATGACTGCTTCTGCTATTCCAATGTCACCACCCCGGATGTGTGGCGCTTCACCGGGCCGGGACAGCAAAATGTGGTGGTGCAGGTCCGATCGCGCCTGACGGTCAATAGCGGCGACGCGATGCTGCCTGCGCTGCGGGCCGGGGTCGGCATCGCCCGGCTGCCCGATTTCATCGTCGGCGACGCGCTGGCCAGTGGCGAGCTGGAGGAACTGCTGATCGACTGGCGCGCGCCGCCATTTGGCCTACACCTCGTCACGCCACCTTCCCGGCTGCGCCCTGCCCGCGTCGATGCGCTGCTGGATTTCATCACCCGCAATCATGGCTGCTAAGGTTCGTTTCACAGGTGAATCTTTCTTGACTCGCTGGGAATCATTTCGGCTTCAACTCTTTGTAAACAGATTCGTTTTTTGGCGACTCGTGGATTTCTGCGGGTTAGCGAAAAATTAACCTTTTACCTTCAGAAGTTTTTTGGTTAATGAATTGGAGCAGATGCCGTTCTGGTGGGGTGAACGGACCTGCGACGCAAAGGGGCTTCACATGCGCGTGCTGCTGATTGAGGATGAACCGACCACCGCCAAGGCGATTGAGCTTATGCTCACGACCGAAGGTTTCAATGTCTATACGACCGACCTGGGCGAGGAGGGTCTCGATCTCGGCAAGCTGTATGATTACGACATCATCTGCCTGGATCTCAACCTGCCCGACATGCACGGTTACGACGTGCTGAAAAAGCTCCGCGCTGCCAAGGTGCAGACGCCGGTGCTGATCCTGTCGGGCATTGCCGAGATGGACAGCAAGGTCCGCTCCTTCGGCTTTGGTGCCGATGATTATGTGACCAAGCCCTTCCATCGCGAAGAATTGATCGCGCGCATCCATGCCGTGGTGCGCCGGTCGAAGGGCCACTCGCAATCGGTCATCCGCACCGGCAAGCTGGCGGTCAATCTGGACGCCAAGACGGTCGAAGTGGACGGCAATCGCGTTCACCTGACCGGCAAGGAATATGCCATGCTGGAGCTGCTCTCGCTCCGCAAGGGCACGACGCTGACCAAGGAAATGTTCCTCAACCATCTTTACGGCGGGATGGACGAACCGGAACTCAAGATCATCGACGTGTTCATCTGCAAGTTGCGCAAGAAACTGGCGCTGGCGTGCAGCGGCGACAATTATATCGAAACCGTCTGGGGCCGTGGCTATGTGCTGCGCGACCCGGAAGAGGCGCTGGAAGAGCAGGCCAAGGTCGCCTGACGCTTCGCCCCAAACGCGCTTACCAGGGGGGGTGGAAAGGCCGATGATCCGTCAGGATCGTCGGCCTTTTCCGTTGTGGCCCGGCGGTCGCTGGCATAGGATAATGTCCGACAAGGATACAAAGCCGCAGGAGAGGTCATGACGACCCGCCATCTGATCGATCCCGAAGTCACGCCAGTGCTGGATTTTCTGCCGGAACTGCAACTGAGCCATGACATCCTGCCGATCATGCGTCAGGCGATGGCGACGATGGAAACGCCGGGACCAGTGGCAACCCCCGACATCCGCTTGATTCCGGGGCGCGACGGCGCGCCCGATGTGGCGCTTCATATCTTCAATGCCGATCCTGCCCGTCCGCCCCGTCCAGCGATATTGCACATCCATGGTGGCGGTATGGTGCTGGGCACGGCCGATATGGCGAGCCGCTCAATCGGTCCGATAGCCCAAGCGATGGGTTTCGTCGCTGCATCGGTTGACTATCGACTGGCACCCGAAACGGCATTTCCGGGGCCGCAGGAAGATTGCTATGCCGCGCTCGACTGGCTGGTGACGCAGGCCGACGCGCTGGGCATCGACCCGCAGCGGATCGTCGTAATGGGCGAAAGCGCGGGCGGGGGGCTGGCCGCGGGGCTGGCCCTGATGGCACGGGACCGGGGCGACATCGCGCTGGCCGGGCAGATCCTCATCTATCCCATGCTCGATCATCGGACCGGTGGGCCGGACTGCCGTTGGCAATCGTCCAGCACTGGCGAATTTATCTGGACACGCGCCTCCAACCAGTTTGGCTGGGGGGCGTTGCGCGGGGATTATGGGTGCGACGACGCGCGCAAGGGCTGGTTCTCTCCCGCTCTGGCGGATGATCTGGCGGGCCTGCCGTCAACCTATTTGGGGGTGGGGGCGCTCGACCTGTTCCTTGACGAGGATCTCGATTTTGTCAGGCGGCTCGCCGGCGCCGGGGTGCCAGTTGAAACCCATGTTTATCCCGGTGCGATCCACGCCTTCGATATGGTGGCGACCGCGCGTGTCGCGCAGCAATCGCGCAATGACCTGACCAGCGCGATCCGGCGGATGCTCGTCCTCGACTGATGCAAAAAGGGCCGACGATCCGGTCTGGATCGTCGGCCCGGTCAGGCGGCGGGGCGGGATGCGACGGCTTGGAACTTGGCCGTCGCCCCCTTTTCCCCTGCGGGGTCAATCGTCCGCCTGACTTTCAGGAGCGGCATCGGTCGAACCGGCACCTTGTCCACCCCCTGAAACCTGGCCGCTGGCGTCGATCGATGCTGCGCCGTCCACAGCGCCAGTAGCGCTGCCGGCGGCTGAACCAGCCCGATCGCGAACCGCGCCAGCGGCCTGTCCAGCCCGATCCTTCGTTGCACTGACGGCACCGCTGGCCCGATCCCGTACTGCGCCGACGCCGCTTTCTGCACGATCGCGCACATTGCCCACGGCGTTGCGAGCGTCGCTGGTACCCAGCGTGTCGACGGCCAGGCTGCCGCCCGCCGATCCACTGGCGGAACCCGAAGCACTGCCGCTGCGGCTCTTGTCCCTGCGAGTCAGTGAACCGCTGGCATTGCCATCGGCGCGGCCATTGCCCGATCCGCTGGCGCCGACCCGGCCATTGTCGAGGTCGATGCTGCGGTCGAGGCCGATGCCGCCGCTGCCCGATCCGCCGAGCGTGCCGCCCAAACCGCTGCCCAGCCCGCCAACCGATCCACCCAAAAGGCCACCACCGCCGCCGCTGCCACCCAGCAACTGGGCCGAAGCGGGAACTGCCGTCAGCGTCGCGATACAGGCCGCCACGATCATGAACTTGCTCTTCATCGCTCATCTCCTTGTTGATTGTCGATGCAATGCAGGGACAACGGGAGGGCGAAGGTCTTTCATCCCGCAAAGGCAGGAAAAAATGATAACATATTAAAAATCAGTCATTATTTCTGCATTTGGCGCAGATTATGCCCTGGCCGAAGCCCCGCGCCTTGCCCTTTGGTGTTTCCGCTTCAGCCCGCAGCGCAGTCAGGCTGCCCCGCACCAGCAACCGCCCGGCGACCAGCGGCGCGGCGAAGCTGGTGCCGCGTACCGCGCCCTTGCCGCCATCGCTGCGCGCCGCGTTCATGTCTGCCCCAGGCGCGGCGAAATCGACATGGGCCGCGCGCCCGGCTTCCGGCAATAGTCGCCCGCGACCGTCAATCCCTGTGACCGCGACCACCCCGGCATAGGAGGCGGGGTAGGCGGGCGGTGCTGCCGGGCCGTCATTGCCCACGGCCGCGACCACTGTGACGCCCTTGTCGCGCGCCAGCCGGATTGCGCCCGCCAGCAACGGATTGTCCGGCCCGACCAGACTGACCGTCACCACCGGCACCCCACGCGCCGCCATCCATCCCAGCGCTCGCACGATCGCAAAAGCGCCGCCGCCCGCCGGATCGTCGCCATAGACATCGGCGACCAGCAAGGCTGTCCCCGGTGCCGCGCCGCGCACACTGCCGGTTCCGCTGATGAGTGACGCGACCGCTGTGCCATGAGCGCTGGCCCGTGGCGCGCCGCGCGCAAAGCCGCGCTGTTCGACCGGCCCGGTCAGTGCCGGATGCCGCGCGACCCCGCCGTCAATCAGCCCTGCCGCCCCGCGCCCCACCGTGCCGCTGCTCGCCAGTCCGCCTGTCGCCGCGCCATTGGCCGATCCGCCGGGGAAATAGAGATTGTCCGCACTCGCCTGCGCCATGGGGGCGATCCGCCGCACATCCCTGAGCGCTCGCGCCAGACTGCGACCCTGTGGAACTTGGAGCCGCGCGACGCTGAGGTCCAGCCCCTCGATCGCCTCGCTCTCCACGCCAAAACCTGCGGCACGCAGCGCCTCCAGACTGGCTGCATCTGCCCCGGTCAGCAATATCACGCCGCGCCGCGCGGGTTCGCGCCGGTCGTCCAGTTCGACCGCCTCACCATGTTGCCGCAGCAGGGCGCCGATCCGCGATGCCCGCGCCGCCACCAGCCTATCGGCCAGCCGCGCCGGGGACAGGCGTTCCAGCCCGCTGCGCTCGACCACGCCGCCGACCCGGTCCAGCACATCGGGCACGACCTGACCTACCGGGCCGCCCAGCAACTGCGCCTGCGCGCCCGGCGCGATCAGGATCAGCCCGGCGATCATCCATGGGCACGTCAGTTTCATGTCTTTGTCACCGGTCCTTTCGGCATCATAATGATCCATTGCACAATTATTTCCGTTTTTTCTCAGGTCGTGGGATGAAACGACCGGGCAGGCCCGTTTCATCCCCGGAACATGTGATTGGAGGCCCGATGTCGTTCGAGCATGATTTGCTGGCGATCCTGCCCAGGCTGCGGCGTTTTGCCGCCAGCCTGTCGCGGGATCGTGCCGATGGCGACGACCTGTGTCAGGCCGCGCTGGAGCGGGCGCTCAAGGCGCGCGACCAGTGGCAGCCGGGCACGCGCCTCGACAGTTGGATATACCGGATCATGCGCAACCTGTGGATCGACGAAGCCCGCGCCCGCCAGCGCGCAGCGAAAACCTTTGCCCCGGCAGAAGCGGGCGAGCATGTCGGCCATGCCGGAGACCGGGATATTGAGGCGCATGTCCACTTGTCCGACGTCGACCGGGCGATGCAGGCGCTGCCCGACGAACAGCGCGAAGCCATTGCGCTCGTGCTGGTGGAGGGGCTGTCTTACAAGGAAGCGGCCGCTGTGCTGGGGGTGCCGATGGGGACGCTGACATCGCGGCTGGTGCGCGGGCGCGGGGCGCTGATCGAACTGATGGGGGAAGCGGCATGACCGATATTGACGAAGCCATGCTGATCGCGCTGGTCGATGGCGAACTGGACGAAGTGACCCGCCGCCGGGTCGATCGCGCCGTGGCGGATGATCCGGCGCTGGCGGAGCGACTGGCGATGCACCGCCGGTTGCGCGAGCGGCTGGCCGGCCATTATGCGCCGATTGCGCAGGAACCGCTGCCGGACGCGATGCGCGCGCTGCTGGAGGAGAGCGCGAAGGTCACGCCACTGGTCCGCTCGACGCCGCGCTGGCGCGGTTGGGCTGTGGGCGGGGCGATTGCCGCCAGTCTCGTTATGGGCCTCGGCCTTGGTCGTTTGACGGGCGGGGAGGGCGGTCCGATCGGCTTGCACGATGGCGTTATGGTCGCGCAGGGCGATCTGGCGCAGGCGCTCGACACCCAACTGGCGTCGGCACAGGGCGATGCCGCGATCCGCATCGGCCTGACCTTCCAGCGCAAGGGCGGCGGCTGGTGCCGCAGCTTCGACGGCGCAGTCGCAGGCGTCGCCTGCCGCGAGGGGGAGGGCTGGCAGGTGCAGCAGGCGCTGCCGGGCGCGGGGCAGGGCAGTGCCTATCGTCAGGCGTCGTCATCCGACGCACGGGTCATGGCGACGGTTGACGCGCTGATCGACGGTGCGCCGGTGGACGCGGCGGGCGAGGGCGCGGCGCGGGCGAAGGGGTGGCGTTGACACCCACAACCCGTTCGCCCTGAGCCTGTCGAAGGGCTGTTCTTCTTTGAACGAAGTACTGGGCTTCGACAGGCTCAGCCCGAACGGAGATTCAGCCCTTCCCGTCTAGACATGCGCCACCGCATGCCCCGCGCAACAGGCGGCGCGGCTCGCCTCCACATAGTCGGCATCATGCCACCAGATATGCTGGTGCGCGTCGGCCAGCATCGGCAGCACCGGGGTCACGTCCGCCTGTGGCTTCGCCCCCACGAACGGGGCCATCAACGCATCGGGCGTATGGACCTCGCCGTTGGCCACCACCTGCCGCACATTGGCGACGGCGCTGACATCCATGAGCGGATCGCCCTCCACCAGGATGAGGTCCGCGAGCATCCCGCGCTCGATCCGGCCGATCGGCTCGCCCAGAAATTCGCCGGACCAGCGCGTCGTCATCATCAGGGCGTCCAGCGCGGACACGCCATATTTCACCATGCCGCGCAGGTTGAGGTGCAGGCTGATCGCGGTCAGGTCGATCGGGGCGTCGGTGCCCGATAGCGGGCGCCATCCCGCCGCCAGCATCTGCTTGATCTGCGCCACCTGCCGCTCCAGCGAGGCCAGCATTATCGCGCCGCCTTCGCCCGACATCGCCTTCACCCGCCCGGCCAGCTTGGCCAATTCCCAGTCGGGATAGAGGGTGGTGATCCGGGGATCGCGGGTGAAGCTGTCATCCTGTCCCAGCAGCGCGGTCGCGGCGAACAGGGTTGGCGTCCGCCCCGCTTTGGCGGCGGAGAACAGGTCATTGACGTCATGATAGCCGCCGCCCAGCGCGGTGATGGTGCGCGAATAGCCGTAGCGATTGGTCGCGCCGGTATGTTCCATGCAATCCATGCCGCTGTGGAGCGCTGGATAATGATAATGGGACGACAGGTGCATCCCCATGCGGTGAGAGGCGTCGACGACTTCCTTCTGCGTGTCGTAGCGCAGGCGGACATAGGTTTTGACCATGTCATAATCGAGCAGCCGCGCGCGCTCCAGTTCCAGCGCCATCTGCCCCGGCTCGGTCACGGGACGCATGAAATTGTAGAAGATGCGCCCGCCGTCAATCGCTTCGCCGGTCGCATAATGGCGCGCGGCGATGCGCTTGCCGCTCTGGATCGCCTCACGGTCCTCGACCATATGATAGGCGGGGCAACCGGGGGATCGGGTCGCGGTGATGCCCATCGCCAGCCACAGCCGCCCCATCCGGTCGCCATAGCCATAGCCCGCCATCTGCCGGTGGGTGTGCATGTCGATGAGGCCCGGCATCAGCGTCAGGTCCGGCGCGTCTATGAAGCGGGCGTTGGCATCGGACGGCGCGGCCCCACCGTGCGGCGTGACCGCCGTGATGACGTTGCCGTCGATCACAACGTCCACGCCGCTCTTGTAGGTCGGGGACAGGGCGTCCCAGACCTTGCCAGCCCTAATGACGGTGCGACCCGAAGGCTTGGCATTGGCCCATGTCAGGCGGCAAGGCACGGTCTGCGGCTTGCCGCCCGTGACCGGCACCAGCCGCAATTTGCCGCCGCTCAGATAGAGGAGCGTGCGCGAATCCCCGCTCCAGCTTGGCGCATCGGCCAGTTCCGTGCTGACCTGCCGTGGCGCGCCGGTGAAACTGCCATCGGGCGAGACCGGCGCTACCCATAGGGTGCTGGCGAATATGAACGCCATCGCCTTGCCATCGGGCGACCAGACCGGCCCGTCATGGCCGCGAGTCCCCAGCGACTTGCCATCGAACACCGGGCGATAGCTGCCCTTGCCGGTGGCCAGATCGACCGACAATATCTGGCTCGATCCCTCGCGATAGCGGCCCGTTACCGGCTTGAACGCGGCATAGGCGATGGTCTGGCCATCCGGGCCAAAGCTTGGCCGCCCCGGCTCCCAGATCGCATCGAAGCGCTTGCGCACGGTGCCGGTCGCGACTTCGACCGTGTGCAGCGCGCCTTCCTGATCGAGGAAGGCGATCAGCGTCCCGTCCTGCGACCAACTGCCCCAGGCCACGGCCTTGTCGGGGATGTTGGTCAGTTGCCGTTCCTTGCCGGTGCTGACGTCATGCAGCCACAGGTCCAGCGTCCCGCCCCGGTCGCAACTATAGGCGATCATGCGGCCATCGGGCGACCAGGCCGGATCGCATTTGTGGAAGGCATCGCCCACCATGATGCGCGGCGCGCCGCCGACGGGCATCAGATAAAGGTCGTTGAGCGCGGCAAAGACGATCTGCTTGCCATCGGGCGAGAGCATTGGCGCGGCAATGCCGACCACGGGCTTTGGCGTGCTGGAGGTGAAATCGCGTGCCTTTTTGCGGTAATCGGGCGTCGTCACCGGCACCTGCGTCGTGAACGGCACCACATTTGCCTTGCCATCGCGCCACCGGCGCAGCTTGCCGCCGGAGCCGTAGAGGATCGCGCCGTCCGCTGTGAACGCAGGGCGGAAGGGATAGAGATCTTCGCCCGCGATCACATCTTTTCCGTCCACTACCAGCGTCACAGAACCCGGCTGGACGCGGGTATAGGCGATGCGACCGTCCGGTGCGAAGGCGGGTGCCATGATCGCCGATGGATTGAAGCGGTCGGGGGAGGGCTGCACCGATGCCACGTCGCTGATTGCTCCGGTCGCGACATCGGCCATAACCAGCTTCGTGCCCCCCGCGACATAGGCGACGCGCTGGCCATCGGGCGACCAGCAGGGTTCGCTGTCATTGGTCGTGCCTTTGGACAACGGCGTCACCCGCCCCGATGCGACATCCAGCAGGTAGATGGCATAGCGCCCGTCCGCCCGGTCGCTGGAAAAGGCGATGCTTTTGCCATCGGGCGACCAGCGCGGTTCGCGATCGTCGAGCAGCCCGTCTGTATGCTGGCGCATGTCGCCGCCATCGGCCGCGACCGACCAGATGTGGAAATTGCCGCTGCGATAGGATTGAAAGGCGATCCTTGTGCCGTCAGGGGACCAGTCGGGCTGGGCCAGATCGTCAAAATCCCCCGTCAGCCGTTTCAGCGGTCCGCCAGCGACCGGCATCGTCCATAATATGCCGAGCAGGTCGAAGGCGATCCGGCTGCCATCGGGCGACAGGGTGAGCGCGACATTCGTGGCGTCCTCGACGCTCACCATCGTCTCCTTGCCTGCCGTCGGCGCACCGCCCGGTTGCGCCACCGACGCAGCGCTCCCTGCCGCCAGCAAGCCGATCCCGCCCGCCGCGATCGCCTCGCGGCGGCTGACGCCCGATCTGATCGTCATGCTCAGAACTCCAGGTTCAGGCGGCCGTAATAAAAGCCCCCGCTGATGCCGTAGGGCGCATAGGTGTTATAGAGGAAACCGACGAACTGGTTTACCGGCTTCAGCTTGTTGGGATAGGTGTTGAGCAGGTTGTTCGCACCGACCGACAGCTTGACCCCCTTGGTCAATTTATAACCGATTTCGAGATCGACGATGATCTTGGGCTTCAGCTTTTCATCGACATAGTCGCGAAAGCAGACGTCGCTCACGACATTGACGGCACAGGGCGTGTATTCGGCGGTGTGGAACGCCGTCGCGTTCGCGCGCTGGACGATCTTGCCAAAGCGTGTCGCGCGCAGGTTCATGTTGAAATCGTCCTTTTCCCAAAGGACGTTGGCGATGAACTTGTTGCGTGGCGTGCCTTCGGTCAGGTCTCCCTGTTTGGTGCGGCCGATCAGTGCCAGGCCCGATGCGGCGATCGGTCCGGGGACGGGATCGATATGGGTGAAGATGGTCTTGTTGAAGTTTGCCGAAAGGCTGATCGTCGCCAGACCCATATCGCCCAGCCCCGCACGATAGGTGCCGACAATGTCGAGACCGCGTGTCCGGGTGTCGGCGGCGTTGGAGAAGAGCAGACCGCCCGCGATCCCATAAATGCCCGCTGCTTCCAGCGCGTTGATGACGACCGGACCGCTCAGCGTCTCGCTCAGCAGGATGCGGTCCTTGATCTTGACCTGATAGGCATCGACCGTGATGTTGAGGTTCGGTGCAGGTGTCAGCACGATACCGGCCGAAAAGTTGACGGACTTTTCAGGCTTGAGCGGCACGGCACCCAGTGCCTTGGCTGCCGCCCCCTCGACCGGCAGCGCCTGCACCGGCAAGAGGACGCTGACGCCGTTCTGGACCACGCCGATGGTCGATGATGACGCATAATGTTGTTGTTGCAGGGTCGGGGCGCGAAAGCCGGTGCTGGCGGTGCCGCGGATCGCGAAGCCGCGCATCGGTTCGATGCGGAGCGACGCCTTGCCGGTGTCCGTTGTGCCGAAATCGGTATAATCCTCATGCCGCCCGGCAAGGCCGAATTCCAGCCCCTCGACAATCTTGCCTTCCAGGTTGAGATAGGCGCTCCAGTTGCTGCGGCTCCAGCTTCCCGCGCCTTCGGGGACGAAACCGGTCACGCCTTGCGCGCCGACACCGGTGCGCTGTCGCCCGGCTAGCCAAGCACCAGGCGGCGAGACATACTGGCCGTCAATATAGGATTCAGGGTCGCCCGCCCCGATCATGAACTTGTTCTTCTTATATTCGGCGCCCACCGCGACCGATAGCGGTTCGGCCAGGCCGACCTCGAATTCCTTGCTGAAATCGAGATTGTTGGTCCATTCGTCGAACCGGATTTTGCCCAGATAGAAGTTGGTCGGGCTGGCCGTACCCATGGAGGGGTTCAGCGATGTCGTCTGCTTATATTTGACCTCGTCCTGCGAATAGGTGGAACTAAGGTCGAAACGCACGCCGCCGCCGAGTTCGCCACGCAGGCCGAGCGCATATTGGAAATCCTCGTCATAGACATGGATGCGTGGGATATAGCCTTCGGGATAGATTTCGATGATATTGTTAAGCGCGGCAGGCGTGCGATAGGTCAGCCAGCCTGCGGCGTGGCGCTTGGAATAGGTGCCAAAGCTATAGGCCTCCAGGCTGCCGCCCACCGGCAGCATGGCGTCGTAGCTGATATTGCCGCCGATGACCTCCGGCTGGCCTGCCTTGCCGCGGTAACGATCCAGATTGGGATCGTCGTTCCGTGGATCGCCCGTGGGATAATAAGCACCAGCGATCGGCGATCCTTTGACCAGCGTTCCGGCCTGCAACACGCCGTCCGCCGCGACATGGATATAGCCGCCGTCCGGGCCGATCGAAAAGCCGTTGTCGATCTGCCACCGGCCCTGTTCGCCGCCATTGTCCGCCGTGCTGCCCAGCGTCAGCGCCGCGCCGCCGGCCGTGTCGTTCTTCAGGATGATGTTGACCACCCCGGCAATCGCGTCGGAGCCATATTGCGCCGAAGCGCCGTCGCGCAGCACTTCGATCCGCTGGATCGCATTGCCGGGGATGAGGTCAAGGTCCGGCGGCGACTGGCCGTTCTGGACCGATCCGTTGATGAACAAAGTGGCCGAATTATGCCGCCGCTTGCCGTTGACCAGCACCAGCAGCTGGTCGCCGCCCAGGCCGCGTAGCGACAGGGTGCGCACGGCCCAGCTTGCGCCCGCGCCGTTGTTCGACACGTTGATCGAGGGCACCAGCGTGCCGAGCAGGTCGCGGACCGACTGCTTGCCGCTCGATTCCAGATCCTTGACACCCAACACGTCGATCGGCGCTAGGCTTTCGGCGACGGTGCGGTTGGTCGTGCGCGTGCCGGTGACGATGATCGGCGTTGAATCCTCGATCGGTTCGGGGGCGGGAGCAAGGGCCGCCGGGGCGGCTCCGCCTGCGACGCTCGCTTGCGCGAACTGGAGTGAGAGCGGGCTGCGCCGCGCCACGCTGCGATTGGTAGGCGCGGCCAGCGCGATCACGCCGACACCGGCCTGTTCCATCTTCAGGTTCGTACCCGCCAGCAACCGTGCCAGCGCATCCTGCGTCGACAGCCAGCCCTGAATCCGGCGGCTGCGGATCGCCGCCACCTCATCATAGGGGAACAGGATGCGCACGCCAGACTGGGTCGAAAGCTGGCGCAGCGCGCCGCTGAGCGGCTGGACATGAATGTCGAACTTGTGGCGCTGGCTCAGCGCCAAATCCTGTTTTGCAGCTGCGAAGGCTTGAGAAGAAGGCACAAGGCAAGACGCCAGGCAAAGCCCGGTTAACGCATGAATAGCACGCATGATCTGTTCCCCTGGATGGCAGCATCTGGACCGCTCTATCCCTGTGAAACGAAGCAAAGGTAGCAATCCGCTATGCTTTTTTTCGGGATCATAGCCATGGAATGTTTCTCAACAGCTTATGACTGTGCAGTGACTATTTGATGATGCTGCAATGCAAAAGATAAAGCAAAATCATCTCAGTCGTTGGTCTGTAGAAACCAGCGGTCCGTGCCTTGCAGGCCAATGGCAGTCAGTCGCCCGGAATAATAGGCACCCGTGTCAATGCCGATCCGGTTGGGTTGGAGATCGACATCGTCAGTGATGCTATGGCCATGCACGATCATCTTTGGATGCGCGCCGCCATGATCCAGAAATTCGCGCCTGATCCATCGCAGGTCCGCGCCGCTTTGGTCCTCGATCGGCACTCCCGGCCTGATACCGGCATGGACGAACAGATAATTGTCCATTTCGACCTGATCGGGCAGGGCGTCGAGAAAATCGACATGGTCGCGCGGCACATGGTTCAGCATCCACGCCACAATCTCGTCATCGGTCATCACCTGGAACAACATCGGGTCCAGTCCGTAACTGGCCAGCGTGGATGCACCTTCCATCCGCCGAAAGACCGGCACTGCCCGTACTTCGCCCCGCGCCGCGAGGACGAATATTTCCTCATGATTGCCTTTAAGGCAGCGCACATCGCCGCCCGACGCAACCATGGCCATCACCCGGTCGATCACCTGTCGCGATGATGGACCGCGATCGACCAGATCGCCCAGCAGGATGATGTGCGGGGGCATTGCGCCCCGTTCGGCATCGTCGCGCGCGATCAGTATGAGCAGGGCGTCGAGCAGGTTGGCACGGCCATGCACATCGCCAATCGCATAGACGCGGCGGTCACCCACGCTCGGCGGAGGCAATGCCTCAATGGGCGTCCCGCGTGCCAGCCATGTCCGCAACCATTTCATGGGTCACAGTCTGGCACGTCGTCACAGGCGCGGCAACGTCACGCCCTGCTGCCCCATATATTTACCCGCCCGGTCGGCATAGCTGACCTCGCACGGCTCATTGCCTTTCAGGAACAGGAACTGGCACGCCCCTTCATTGGCGTAGATTTTGGCGGGCAGGGGGGTCGTGTTGGAAAATTCCAGCGTCACATGCCCCTCCCAGCCCGGCTCCAGCGGCGTGACGTTCACGATGATGCCGCAACGCGCATAGGTGGATTTGCCAAGGCATATGACCAGCACGTCGCGCGGCACCCGGAAATATTCGACCGTCCGCGCCAGCGCGAAGCTGTTGGGCGGGATGATGCAGCAGTCGGTCTTGCGATCGACGAAGCTGTTGGTGTCGAAATTCTTGGGATCGACGATGGTGCTGTCGATATTGGTGAAGATCTTGAACTCGTCCGCCACCCGAGCGTCATAGCCATAGGAGGACAGGCCATAGCTGATGCAATTGTCGCGCTTCTGGCTCTCCACGAACGGCTCTATCATGGCGTTTGTCAGCGCCTGTTCGCGAATCCACTTATCTGACAATATCGACATGGGGTGTTCAACTCTTCCTGACAGGAGTGATGCCAAGGTCGGCGGGACCAAAGGCATGGGGCAGCAGCACCGCGACGCTGTGCTCGACAATCTGCACGCCATCGGGCGTGGCGCAATAGATGGCCAGGGGCCGTCCGGCCATCTGCTCGGCTTCGTTCATGACCTGGCGGCACCGGCCGCAGGGGGTGACGATGGCGTCACCCGCGCCGTCCATCGCGCCACCGACCACCGCAATCGCGGCGACATCGGCCAGTCGCCCCTGCGCATTGACGGTCGCCAGCGCAACCGTCTCGGCACACAGCGACAGGCCATAGCTCGCATTCTCGAAATTGCAGCCGGTCACGACGCTGCCGTCGGTCAGCCGCACCGCTGCGCCCACGGCAAAGCGGCTATAGGGCGCATGGGCATGTGCCATCGCCCCGCGCGCCGCCGCCACCAATTCCGCAATCTCTGCTTCGCGCGTCATGGCGCCACCACATCCCATCTGACCGGACCGTCAATCCCGTCGATATGCCGCATGTCGCTGGCTGTCCACATCACCCAGCGGCGCGTGGCATAGTCGGGCGGAAAGAAATTGCCGTCCAGCCACAGCGTGCGGTTGATGCCGGAACCGATGTCATACCGCTTGTCGAAATCCTCGGCCACGTTGAGCAACACCGTCTTGCCCGCATGGCCTTCGACCAGATTGACCAGCGTGTTCAGCTCCGACAGTAACAGGTCGCGCCCCGGCCGCGCGGTGCAGGCCGGGTCGAAGGCCAGCCGGATGACGGGAGGCAGGGCGGCATTGTCGCGCGGCACCGTCGTCATGAAGCGGGTCGCCTGATCGCTGGCCAATCGGCACAGGCTGAATTCCAGCATCGCGCCATAACGCATCCCGGCGGTGCGCGCGCCGCGCCAGTTGGCGGCAAAATCGGGGTCGCGCCAGTCGGCGCCCTTGGCCGCGCGGATATAGGCGAAGTCCGCCCCCTGCGCCGCCAGCGTACCCCAGTCGACCGGGCCATTGTCGGAACTGACGCTCAACCCCTGCACCGGATAATCCTCCCGGTTCGGTGCCCAGTTGCGGGCATAGAGGAACAGCGCCAGCGCCAGCGCCGCCATCAGCGCCAGCCCCAGCCCAATACGAACCAGCAATCCCCCCAGAGTCAGCCGCCCGATTGTCCTTACCCCTTGATGTGCAATACGCAGATCAGCGTGAACAGGCGGCGGGCGGTGTCGAAATCGACCGCGATCTTGCCCTCCAGTCGCTCGCGCAGCATTTCCGCCGCGTCATTGTGGATGCCGCGCCGGGCCATGTCGACCGTCTCGATCTGTGCGGGCGAGGCATTGCTGATCGCCTGATAATAGCTGTCGCAAATGGCGAAATATTCGCGGATCGGTCTGCGAAACCGGCCCAGCCCCAGAATGATGGCTTCAAGCGCGCTGTCATCCTCGCGGTTGATCTCTATCACCAGCCGTCCGTCCTCGACCCGCAGCACGACCTTGTACGGCCCGGCATAGCCGTCGGCATGAACGCGCTGCGGCGCGAACATATTATCCTCCAGCAGGTCGAAGATCGCGATGCGCCGTTCCTGTTCGACGTCGGCATTGCGCCACAGGATCGTCCGCTCGTCGAGCTTGATGTCTATGATGCGCGGGTCGGCCATATTGCGATCAGCCTCAGTGCGGCGGCAGCCCGCGAAATGCAAGCAGGACTTATCCACATTCTCGGTGCGTCGTTTCGACCTTGCCCCTTGCGCGCGGGCGACGGTCGGAGGAATAGGGAGCCATGGTCGAATTGGTAAAAATGAATAATGCCGCCGAAACGGGCGCGCCTGAACTCCCTCGCAATGTGGAGGCGGAAGCGGCGCTGCTCGGCGCGCTGATGATCGACAACCGGCTGGCGGAGGATGTCCAGCTCAAGATCAAGGCGGAGCATTTTTTCGAGCCGATGCACGGCCGCATCTATGACGCGATCATGAAGCTGCTGGATCGCGACATGGTCGCCAATCCGGTGACGCTCAAGCCGATGCTGGATCAGGACCCGGCGCTCAAGGAACTGGGCGGGGCGGGCTATCTGGCGCAACTGACCGGTAATGGCGCGGCGCTGATCGGCGCGCGCGACTTCGCGTCGCAGATTTACGACCTCGCCCTGTTACGGCAGCTTGTCAGTGTTGGCCGAGAACTTGTTGAAAATGCAATGGATACTAGCGAGGATGTCAATCCCCGCGAACAGATAGAAGCGGCCGAAGTCGCGCTTTACAAGGTCTCCGAAGGGGAGGGGGAAAGCGGATCGGTCAAGAGCTTCCTCGCCGCCTCCACCGCCGCCGTGCAAGTGGCCGAACGCGCGCTCAACAGCGGCGGCCATGTGTCGGGGATCACCACCGGGATCAACAGCCTGAACGCCAAGATCGGTGGTCTGCACAATTCCGATCTCATGATCCTGGCGGGCCGTCCCGGCATGGGCAAGACCTCGCTCGCCACCAATATCGCCTATAACGCCGCCTCGCGCTGGTTGCGCGACAATGCCGACGGGATTCCGCCGGAAAAAAATATGGGGGCCAAGACCGCCTTCTTCTCCCTCGAAATGTCCGCGGATCAGTTGGCGACCCGCGTGTTGGCCGAACAGTCAGGGATCAGCGGCGAAGCACTGCGCATGGGCAAGATCAGCCGCGCCGATTTCCAGAACCTTTCCCGCGCCGCGCGCGAGTTGCAGGAACTGCCCTTGTTCATCGACGATACGCCGGGCCTGACCATCGCGGCGCTGCGCACCCGCGCCCGCCGGTTGAAGCGTCGCCATGATGTCGGCTTCATCGTCGTCGATTATCTCCAGTTGCTCCAGGGCACCGGGCGCGGCAACGAAAATCGCGTCAACGAGATTTCGGAAATTTCGCGTGGTCTCAAGACCTTGGCGAAGGAATTGCATGTGCCGGTGCTGGCCCTGTCGCAGCTCAGCCGTGCGGTCGAGCAACGAGAGGACAAGCGACCCCAGCTGTCCGACCTGCGCGAATCCGGCTCGATCGAGCAGGACGCGGACATGGTCTGGTTCGTGTTTCGCGAGGATTATTACGAAGCGGCCAAGGAACCCAAGGTCGAGGATGAATCGGCCTATGCCATCTGGCGCGAAAATATGGACCGCATCTACGGCCTGGCCGAAGTCATCGTCGCCAAGCAGCGCCACGGCTCCACCGGGCGCATCCGCATGAAGTTCGACGCACGGATTACGCGCTTCTCCGATGTGGCGGACGATAGCTATCAGGATCTGGATTACGAGTAAGAAATTCCTCCCCTGCAAGGGGAGGGGGACCGTTTGCGGAGCAAATGGTGGAGGGGTGTCGCCCTCACGATAGGGTGACACCTCTCCGTCAGGGCTGCGCCCTGCCACCTCCCCCACAGGGGAAGGATTGCTAAACGCCCATCTTCGCCCGCGCTGCGACCCGCGCTTCCAGCATGGACAGCGGCATCGCGCCTTCCTCAAGAATGGCGTGGAACTGCTTGATATCGAAGCGGTTACCCATTGCCGCCTGCGCGGCGGCGCGCGCCTTGCTCCATACGCCATGCCCGACCTTGTAGCTGGTCGCCTGTCCCGGCTGGGTACAGTAACGCTCGACCTCTCGCTGACAACGTGCCTGGGTGAACCCTGTCTTTTCAACCATATAGGTGGTGGCCTCCTCACGGCTCCATTGCTTGCTATGAATGCCGGTATCGACCACCAGCCGCGCCGCGCGGAACAGGAAGGACTGGAGGTATCCCGCCCGGTCGAGCGGGGTCGCATAGGCTTTCAGTTCGTCCGACAACTGCTCGGCATAGAGCGCCCAGCCTTCGCTATAGGCGCTCATGAACGCGGTCTTGCGCAGCATGGGAATATCACCTGCCGTCTGGGCGGTCGAAATCTGGAGGTGATGTCCCGGTACGCCCTCATGATAGTTCAATGCGGGCAGCGTATATTTTGGCCAGTCGCCTATCGCCTTCAAATTGATGAAAAAGATCGCCGGGCGCGATCCGTCCAGCGCCGCGCGATTATAATAGCCGTTGGATGCGCCATCCTGAATCTCGACCGGCACGGCGCGGATTTCCAGCGGCGTGTCGGGAATGGTCGCAAAGGCCTGCGGCAATTTCGCCTGCATCAGCTTCGCTTCGGCATTGAGCGCGGCGATCAGGTCGCTGCGACCCTGCGCCGTGTCGGGATAGACTTGCGATGGATCGGCATTCAGCGCCGCCAGCCGTTCGCCGATCGTTCCCTTGGTATAACCCGCGCCTTGCAGGATCGTGTCAAGCTGCGCGCTGATGTCGGCAACCTGCTCCACCCCCATGGCGTGGATGTCCGCCGCCGACAGGTCGGTCGTGGTCGCGCTCTTGAGCGCGGCGGCATAGATTTCCTCGCCACGCGGAGTGCGCCACACGCCATCGCCCGCTGCCGTTTTGGCGCGCAGCCCCTCGATCATCGCGATTTGCGTGTCGAGCGCGGGATAGATGCTCTTCTCCACTATGGCCGCTGCCGGAGCCTGCCAGTCGCCCGCTATCCCCTTGGCCGCTGCCCGCTTGACCAGCGACTGGACCAGGCTGCTGCTTGCGGCCGGCTGATCGCGCAGCTTCTTCATCTGCCCCAGCGTCAGGTCGAGCGACCAGCCCGGCGCCAGATAGCCGCGCGCCGCCTCGTCCCGTTGCATCGCGCTGTCGGTGCGCAGGTTGCGGGCGAAGGCCTCCAGCCGCGCCAGATAGGCGTCGCCATCGGCGGCGACGTTGATGGTATGGGCGGTGTTCAGGAAATCGGGCGTCGAAAAATAGCTGCCGCCCTGCTGGAAGATGCGATAGGGTCGCACCGCGCTGTTGAGGCCAAATGTCGCCGGCGCCACCGTCTGCTGCCCCAGCGCATAGAGGATGACGTCAAGGTTCAGCCGCTGCGGGTCGGACAGGCTGGCGGACTTGAATCCCTCCAGTTCCTTGATCGCCGCCTGCGTCGCGGCCAGCCGCTTCATCATCGCCGACTTGCTATTGTCGTCCAGCAGGCTCTTGGCCCCGGCGCGCGCGCCCTTGTCCAGCCCCAGGCTGGTGACGAAGCTGGGCGACAGGTCCAGTTGCCGCTCGAAAATGGCGGTGAACGCGGCCGACAAGCGCGCATCGTCGCTGCCCTGAGCGAAAGCGCGGGGGGCAGCGATGGCGATGGCAACGGCACCAGAGGACAGCAGAAAATCGCGACGGTCCATGAAATGGTCTCCCTTATCCTTGAATGAGGGAGACTCTTAAGCCGCTGATGCGATCCGTCCAGAGGCTTGTAATATTGTTGCGTGCGGTTCGGCCTGCTTGGGCAGCGTTATGGCGGCAGCCATCAGCAAATGCGCCTCCAGCAGATCGAGGATATGGCTATCCTCCTGCGCATCGAATTTGCGCGCGAACAGATCCGGGCTGAGCGTGAGTCGCAGCGCGTCACGGGTCACGAACGTTCGGGGGCGCAACTTGATGTCACCATCGGGAATCCAGTCGATCGTGCGCAGATCGTCATTGACCTGTTTAGCGGGCGCAAAGGCGTTCATCATCACCGTCTGAAAAAAGCCCTCATCGGCAATCAGGGTACGGCGATAGAAATTCTTGAATCGCAGCGCGGCGGGATCGCGACAGACAAAAGCGCAGAAATCGCGAGTAACCGCCTTCCACTGGGTGCCAATATAGGGGGTGATCCCGGCCATGCGACGTCGCGGGATGCCAGTGCGCACGATCCGGTTGAACGCTTCGACGAAATAATGGCTCAGCCGGTTCATCGTGTCCGGGCGGACCGCCTGTTGCGGCACGGCGCGGATGAATTCGGTCCCGTCATGCTGCGCCAGATAGTCGGCGATATAGGCCTGCGACTTCAAGGGGAAATCCTGCCCACTCAAGTTGATGAAGTAACGCCAGTCCGTGCCCATCTCCAGCAGCTTGGCCATGCCGCGCAGTTCGGCATCAACCAGGCTGTATCCGCCCCACAACATCTTGCGAGACGGCAGCATCGCGGCATTGGCATAGGGTTTCAGGAAGGCGGCGACATCCGCCTGCATCGCTGCCCCTGATCGATGATCGACATGGATCAGATAATGATTGCCCGGCACATATATGGCGCGGAACATCCGCTTAAACTGTTCAGGGAAACGGTGGACAAGGATGAGATAGGCAATCATGCAGGGCACACTCCATCAGACGCGCATCGATCGAGTGACCCATGCGGTGCAGGTGTTTCCAGCCTTTTGGAAAATCATCGAAACGGGATGTTCGACCGGCATAGGGGGTTCAGGTCGAAGCGAGGCCGCCCCGGCCATATGCCGAAAACGGCATATAGGAATGATCCACCGCGATTCTTAGGGGTGCGCGCAAATGAGGGGGAGAGCGTCGCCGCGTCTGGCGGTAATCGCTCTCCTGCCGATCAGAATACCGGCATGTTCGCCGGATCTTCCGGGTCGATCACGGGGATCGGCGTGACCGGTGAATGGATGCCGCATTCCACCTTGTCCCAGCCGCGCCAGCGGCCAGCGCGCGGGTCTTCGCCCGGCAGCACCTTAGACGTGCAGGGTTCGCAGCCGATCGAGAGATAGCCCTGCGCTTCGAGCGGATGGCGGGGCAGGTCGTGATCAGCGAAATAGGCCTCCAGATCATCCTTGGTCCAGTCACCCAGCGGGTTGATCTTGAGCCGTCCATCCTCGACCTCGAAACGGGGCAGGTTCTGCCGCGTTACCGACTGGAACGCCTTGCGACCGGAAATCCAGGCGTCCAGCCCATCCTTGGCGCGCTTCAACGGTTCGACCTTGCGAATTTCGCAGCAGCCATCGGGATCATAGGACCAGCGCAGGCCAGTCTCGTCCTTCCTTGCGATCACATCGGCAATTGGCGTCACGGTGCGGCTGTCGGTGAAACCGAAGCTGTCGATCAGCGTGTCGCGATAGGTCAAGGTTTCGGCGAACATCTTGAGCGTATCGACGAAGATCACCGGCACGGTCGGGTCCGCCTGCGCCACCAGATGCAGGAGCACCGCACTTTCGGTCCCGAACGAGGAGACGACAGCGACGTTGCCCGCCAGCCCTTCGGCAAAGACCGTCTTGAGCATATCCAGCGTGCCCACATCCTCAAACCGCGCGTTGAGCGCGTCCGCATCGCCTTGGGTAAAGGCGGGACGGGCATCGATGATGTCGAGCGTGCGGGCGGCTTCAGCCATTCTGTGTCTCCGGGTGCCGCTTGGCCCAAATAGGCACGCGGCCGTCGATCGCCTTTTGATAGACGTCATCATAGCGGTTGAGTGCGCGATCGACGGCAGCATCATCCAGCGCCTTGGCGGGATGGAAGCTGTCAAAGCCGCAGCGGCGCATGGCGACGATCTGATCGACCAGCACATCGCCCACCGCGCGCAATTCGCCGGTATAGCCCGCTTCGCGCACGATCCGCGCAGCCGAATAGCCGCGCCCGTCGCCAAAACCTGGGAAATTCACCTCGATCAGCGAGATGCGATCCAGATGGGGCAGCAATTCGCGGGCATCTTCGCCCGGTTCGATGCGAACGGCGGTGGCGTTGGACTGGCCGGTGAAGGATTCGACCGTCACGGCGGGTTCCTGCGCGGATTCGCCGTCGCGGAAGGAGAGAAATTCAACCATAGATCGCCTCCTTGAAGGGCTTCATGCCGATGCGGCGATAGGTGTCGAGGAAGCGTTCGCCGTTCTCCCGCTCGGCGAGATAAATGTCGGTGACCTTTTCGATCGCATCGACCACGCCATCTTCGGAAAAGCCGGGGCCAGTGATCTGGCCCAGCGACGCATCTTCCGCGCCCGATCCGCCCAGCAGCAGCTGGAAATTCTCCACGCCCTTCCGGTCCACGCCCAATATGCCGATATGCCCGGCATGATGATGGCCGCAGGCATTGATGCAGCCGGAAATCTTGAGCTTCAATTCGCCCAGATCCGCCTGCCGCTCCGCATCGGCAAAGCGCGCCGCGATCTTCTGGGCCAGGGGAATCGACCGCGCATTGGCGAGCGCGCAATAGTCGAGGCCAGGGCAGGCGATGATGTCGGTGATCAGGTCCAGATTGGCCTCCGCCAGTCCCGCCGCGACCAGCTTTTGCCAGATAGTGTACAGGTCCGCCTTCTTCACATGCGGCAGCACCAGATTTTGCGCATGGGTGACGCGCAGTTCGTCGAACGAATAGGCTTCGGCCAGATCCGCCGCCAGCGCGATCTGCTCGGCCGACGCATCGCCGGGGATGCCATCGATCGGCTTCAGGCTGATATTGACGATCGCATAGCCGGGCACCTTGTGCGCCGCGACCTGCCGGTCGACCCACAAGGCGAAGGCCGGGTTGCTGCGGTCGATCTCGTCGCTCAGGCCGCTTTCATAAGCAGGCGCGGCGAAGAAGGTGCGGATGCGGGCGAGTTCCTGGGTTGGCGGGTTGAGGCCCAGTTCGCGCATATGCGCAAACTCTTCCTCGACCTGCCGCCTATATTCCTCGACGCCGATCTCGTGGACCAGGATCTTGATCCGCGCCTTGTACTTATTGTCGCGGCGGCCATAGCGATTATAAACGCGCAGGCAGGCTTCCAGATAAGAGATGATCTCATCTTCGGCCACAAAGTCCCTGATAAGCGGCGCAACCATCGGCGTGCGTCCCATGCCACCACCGGCATAGACTTCCGCGCCAACCACACCGTCGGGCTCGACCAGTTTCAGCCCGATGTCATGCAGCCGCATCGCCGCGCGATCATCGTCGCTGGCGATCACCGCAATCTTGAACTTGCGCGGCAGATAGGTGAATTCCGGGTGGAAGCTCGACCATTGGCGCAGCAATTCGGCCCAGGGGCGGGGGTCCGCCACTTCGTCGGCGCTGACACCGGCATATTGGTCGGACGAGATATTGCGGATGCAATTGCCCGACGTCTGGATCGCGTGCATTTCCACCGTCGCCAGTTCGGCGAGGATGTCGGGCGCGTCGGCCAGCTTGATCCAGTTATATTGCAGGTTCTGGCGCGTGGTGAAGTGGCCATAGCCCTTGTCATATTTGCCCGCAATCTCGCCCAGCTTGCGCATCTGCTTGGCTGACAGCGTGCCGTAGGGGATGGCGACGCGCAGCATATAGGCGTGTAGCTGAAGGTAGAGGCCGTTCATCAGCCTCAGCGGCTTGAACTGGTCCTCGGTCAGCGCACCGCTCAGGCGGCGCTGGGTCTGGTCGCGAAATTCCTCGACGCGGGCGTCGACGATGGCCTGGTCGTAGCTGTCATAACGATACATGGTTCAGATCACCCACTTGCCGATGTCGGCTTCGGTTGGTTGTTCGACAAGGTCGGGGCGCACGGTCGGGCCGAACGCGCGGATACGGTCCTTGATATGCGCCGGGCGGACGCCGTCCTCGTCAAGGGTCGCGTCGATCACATAGGCACCCACGACCCGCAGCGCGGCTTCCTCCGCGCGGGCCAGTTCGTCGCCATGCGTGCCGACATCGGCCGCATCGCTCACCTGCCGCGACCAGCCATCACCCGCCCACCAGATGACGTCGCCCGATGCCAGATCATTACCCGTCAAAATCTTCACGAACGCATCTCCGCCCCAATATCCTGTCTTTGCGCCCATCCCGCCAGCACATCGCGTGCCAGCGCATAGCGCGCCACTTCACCTACGATGATCAGCGCCGGGCTGACCACCGCCTCCCGTTCCACCATGTCGCCAAGGTCGGCAAGCAAGGTGCGCAGCGTCCGCATATCCGCCCGTGTGCCATTTTCCAGCACCGCGACCGGGAGGGCGGGCGACACGCCATCGGCGATCAGCTTGTCGGCAATCTGCGCCGCCGTCGCCACGCCCATATAGATGACCAGCGTGCGCCCGTGGCCCGCAAGCCCCGACCAGTCCTGTTCGGTCAGCCCCTTGCACTGGCCCGCCACGAAAGTCACCGCGCTCGATGCGTCGCGATGGGTCAGCGGCAATTGTGCCTGCGCCGCGCTGCCGATCGCCGCGCTGACGCCGGGTACGATCTCCACCGGCACGCCCGCCGCGCGGCACGCTTCCATTTCCTCGCCGCCACGCCCGAAAATGAACGGATCGCCGCCCTTCAGCCGCACCACCGACTCGCCCGCCAGTGCAAAACGCACCAGCAGCGCGTTGATTGCGTCCTGCGGCATCGAGTGGCGGCTGCGCTGCTTGGCAACGCTGATCAGTTCCGCTTGCGGCGATGCCAGCGCGAGAATTTCGTCCGACACCAGCCCGTCATGCACGATCAGCCGCGCGTCACGGATCAGGCGCACCGCCTTGATCGTCAGCAATTCCGGGTCGCCCGGACCCGCGCCCACCAGATGTACGGTAGCGGGTTGAACGGGATCAGATACAGGGTCAGCCATGCTTGCCATGTGGACAAGGTGCAGGCGAAGTTCAATTCAGAATGGGTATGCAGGGGGTTAGGAAATCTTGTCCGGTGCGGGGCTTCACTCGCCCATGGCGCTGACATCAATGTCCTTCAAGCCCACGCCGATCGATGCGCGCGGTTGCTCGATTTCCGCCGATACCACCGGATAGGCGCAATAGTCCGCGGCATAATAGGCGCTTGGCCGGTGATTGCCTGAAATGCCGACCCCCCCGAACGGCGCGGAGGATGATGCGCCGTTGGTCGGCCGGTTCCAGTTGATGACGCCTGCGCGCACATTGGCCCAGAACTGGTTATACTGGTCGGGCGTACCCCCGATCAGCGAGGCGGACAGGCCGTAGCGGCTATTATTGGCCTCCGCGATCGCATCGCCAAATTCAGCGACGCGGATCACCTGCAGCAATGGCCCGAACAACTCGACATCGGGCCGCTCGGCCATGGCGGTGACGTCGATGATCGCGGGACTGACGAAGGGCAGGCCTTTTTTGGGCCGCACCATATGCTTGATCGGCTTGCCGCCATTGCTCATCAGCCACAGGAAACTCTCGGTCAGCCCGTCAGCGGTCGGATTGTCAATCACCGGACCCATATAGGGGGTCGGGTCGGCATGGGGGTGATCGACAATCAGCCGGTCGGCCAGTTTCTTGACCTCCGCAATGAAGGCGTCGGCGATGCTGTCTTTCACGATCAGGCGGCTGGCGGCCGTGCAGCGCTGACCGCTCGACAGGAAGGCCGATTGCACCACCAGCACGGCGGCGGCGTTGATTTCCGGCGTATCCCACACGACGATGGGGTTGTTGCCGCCCATCTCCAGCGCCAATATCTTGGATGGCTGCGCGGCGAATTGCCGGTTGATCGCGATGCCGGTCTGCGCGGACCCTGTGAATAATATGCCGCCGACATCGGGATGCGCCGCCAGCGCCTTGCCCGCGTCCGGCCCGCCCAGCAACAGCCGCATCGCCTCGATCGGCACGCCGGCCTCATGATAGAGATTGACCAGCATTTCGCCTACCGCCGGGGTTTTTTCCGACGGTTTGAACACCACCGCATTGCCCGCCAGCAGCGCGGGAACGATATGCCCGTTGGGCAGATGGGCGGGGAAATTATACGGGCCCAGCACCGCCATCACGCCATGGGGCTTGTGCCGCACCGACTGTCGCGCACCCAGTGCCGCCTCCAGCCGCCTCTGCCCCGTCCGTTCGGAATAGGCCGCGACCGAAATATCCACCTTGGCCATCACGCCTGCCACTTCGGCGCGCGCATCCCATAGCGGCTTGCCGGTTTCGCGCGCGATAAGATCGGCCAGCGCATCCTCGTTCCGTCGCACGACATTGACGAAGCGCCGCAGCGTCTCGATCCGGTAGGTGATCGGTTGCGCCGCCCAGCGCGGCCACGCCGCCCGCGCCCGCGCAACCTCCGCCGCCACATCCCCCGCCTCGCCCTGCCAGAGCAGGACGCCGGTGGCGGGTTCATGGGATGTAAGCGGTGCGACCATTTGGCGTGATCTATGGCAGAAATTGGTTAAGGAAACAGCTATCAATCAATATCATGCTGTTCGACGCCGTCAGGCCGCAGTCGGCTCGCTACATAATCCGCCAGGCGTCCCAGGGCGATAGCGAGCAAGCCGGTACCGACGATCAAGCCGATGATCCAGCAATCGACCGTCTTTTTCTGCCTAGGCTGTCGCGTCGCCATACGCCGCCCCCATCCGCCGCACCGCCGCGACCTTCGCGTGCAGCGGTCCCCAATCATCCATCTCCGCAATCGCACCCCAGATCGCCTCGACCTCGTCAATATACATCGAGCAGGGCACTTCGTCCGTCCAATAGTCATGATCCCGCGCGCCTGGCACAGGGGCAAACCCTGCCACAGTCTCACGAAATGCCCCCCAGGCCGCGTCGCTATAATCCGCGCCTTCGCGCATCATCCCGCCACGCCAGTCATGGAAAAAGCGGTCGATCCCGGTTCCGGTCGTCACCATGCCCCGCACCGCCGCCTCGACCATCGCGTTGACGCCGTCCCCCGGCACGACCCCCAGCCGCCAGCAGAAGCGCCGCGCCATGGTCTCGCCATAAAGCGCCGGAAACCGCTCCAGTTGCGCGATCAGCGGTTCCGCCTCCACCAGCGCGCGCAGCGATACCGCGAGTTGCGCCACGTCCCAGTGGATCGCCTCGGCCTGTCGCCCGAACGCATACAGCCCCTGATGGTCGAAATAGGCGGCGGTAAAGCCTGCGTCCCACAGGGGCGTAAAGCGCCACGGCCCATAGTCGAAACTCTCGCCGGTCACGTTGATATTGTCGCTGTTCAGCACCCCATGCACGAACCCCGCGACCATATAGCTCGCCGCCAGATCTGCCGTCCGCTCAACCACCCGGCCCAGCAGTTGCGCGGGTGGATTGTCGCCCGGTTCTGCGTCATAAAGATGCGTCAGCGCATAGTCGGTCAGCCGCTCCAGCAACGCCCTATCCTCAAGAAAGGCCGCCCGCTGGAAGCTACCGATGCGGATATGCGAATGGGACAGGCGCACCATCGCCGCGCCGCGCGTGGGTGACGGCTCGTCATTGCGCTCCAGCGCCTCGCCGGTCTCGATGATGGAAAAGGTGCGCGATGTCGGCACGCCCAGCGCCTCCAGCATCTCGGTCGCCAATATCTCGCGCATCCCGCCCTTCAGCGTCAGTCGTCCGTCGCCAAAACGGCTATAGGGTGTCTGGCCCGATCCCTTGGTGCCCAGGTCCATCAGGCGCCCCGTATCATCGCGCAGTTGCGCAAACAGGAAGCCGCGCCCGTCGCCAATATCGGGATTATAATGGCGGAACTGGTGGCCATGATATTTCAACGCCAGCGGCCGGGGCAGCGATCCCTCCAGCGGCGCGAACCGCCCGAAATGTGCGATCCATTGTTCATCACTCAGCCCGTCCAGTCCGACGCTCGCCGCCGCCCGGTCGTTACGGAAGCGCAGGATCGTCTGCGGAAAGTTCGCTGCGCTGACCGGATCGGCGATATCGGGCATCAGCGCGTCGATTTGACGGGCGGGGCGAAATTTGGCGGCTTGCGGGATATGGTCCATATGGCGATATGGGGGAGCGACACCCGAAGGATCAAGCTTGGTCGACTATAGCGACGGATATTGGTGGTCCCCCGATGGGCTGCGGCTGCATTATAGGGATTATGCCGGCGGGCATGATGGCCGTCCGCCCTTGCTGTGCCTGCCGGGCCTGACCCGCAACGCCCGCGATTTCGAGCCGATGGCCGCGCGGCTGGCGGGCGAGTGGCGGCTGATCTGCCCGGACATGCGGGGCCGCGCCGAAAGTGCGCAGGCCAAAGACCCGATGACCTATGTGCCGCTTACCTATTTGCAGGATATCAGTCGGTTACTGGCCGATCTTGCCATCACCCGTTTCGTCGCGGTGGGCACATCGCTGGGCGGGGTCATCACCATGCTGGTCGCGGCGACCCATCGAGAATGGCTGGCGGGCGCGCTGCTTAACGATGTCGGCCCGGTGCTGGACGAAGCGGGGCTGGCGCGCATCCGCAGCTATGTCGGCGTCAATCAGTCGCACCCCAGCTGGGTTCACGCCGCCCGCGCGCTGGAGGAGGCCAATCGTGACGTCTATCCCGCCTATGATCTCGAACAATGGCTGGCCATGGCCAAGCGCCTCTATCGCCTGAACAGCGCGGGCCGGATCGTGCTGGACTATGACATGCGCATCGCCGAACCGATCCGCGCCATGGGGAGCGAAGCGGGCGTCGATATGTGGCCGGTCATGGCTGCGTTCCGCGATATTCCCACCCTGCTGCTGCGCGGCGAACGATCCGACCTGCTGAGCGCACAGACGGCGCAGCACATGGTGGCCGACATCGGTGCAAAGGCGGAACTGGTAACCGTGCCCGGTGTGGGCCATGCCCCCGCGCTGGACGAGCCGGAAAGCATCGTCGCGATCGACCGGTTGCTGACCCGCGTCCTGCATGGCTGAACCGCCACACATCCTCCACGTCCATGGCAGCTTCACCCTGGGCGGGAAGGAAGCGCGCGCCATCCGCCTGATGAACATATGGGGTGACAAGGCGCGGCATAGCATTGTCAGCGCGGATCGGGACGCGCTGGGCGCCCGCACTGCGATCGACCCGGCGGTCAGGGTGGACTTTCCCGCGTCCCCGCCATTCGCCGGAAGGCCGGGGGTAGGGCGATTTCGCGACATAGCTAACTTTTTGAAAAAACATGATTTAATTCTTACCTACAATTGGGGCGCGATGGACGCCGCGATGGCGCACAGATTGTCCAGCTCAGTGTCGGCCATGCCTCCGCTCATCCATCATGAAGATGGTTTCAATGCCGATGAAGCCACTGGTCTCAAGCCCCAGCGCAACATCTACCGCCGCCTGGCCCTTGGCCGCGCCAGCGCGCTGGTCGTCCCCTCGGTCCGGCTGGAGAGCATCGCCCTGCAGGTCTGGAAACAGCCCGCTGCCAAGGTCCATCTGATCCGCAACGGCATCGACACCGCCCGTTATGCCGACCCGCCTGCGTCCGACGCCATTCCCGGTCTGCGCCGGTCGCCCGGCAAGCTGCTGGTCGGCACGCTGGCGGGATTGCGCCCGGTCAAGAATATCCCACGCCTGGTCCGCGCCGTCGCGGCGCACCGTGGCCGGTTGCAATTGGTGGTGGTAGGGGAGGGGCCGGAACGCGATGCCATCCTGGCGGAAGCTGCCGCCCATGGCCTCGACGATCTCCATATGGCGGGCTTCATGGACCGGCCCTGGCGCTTCGTCGGCCTGTTCGACATTTTCGCGCTTTCGTCCGACAGCGAACAGTTCCCGATCTCGCTGGTCGAGGCGATGGCGGCGGGCGTTCCGGTCGCATCGATGGATGTGGGCGACGTCATCAATATGGTCGCGCCGGAGAATCGCGCCTTCGTCATGTCCGATGAAGCGGGCCTTGCAGCCGCGCTCGGCATACTCGCCGCCGACCCGGACCTGCGCGCCCGGTTGGGGGCCGCCAATCGCCACCGCGCCGTCCGCGACTATGCCGAACAGGTGATGGTCGACGCTTATGCCAAGCTGTACGGGGAGGCACTGGCCAGCCCCGACATTTTGCGCTAAGGCGCGCGGAAATTCGTCAATCACTGCAAAGGCTGCTATAAGAGTGGCCTTTGCCCGGTCGGGTCCGGTGTCGCTTTTTCGCGGGAGATGTCGTTGTTCAAGGGGTTGAAGCCTATCGTCTATGGTGGCCGTGAAGTCTGGCCGCTGGTCGAGGGCGGCAAGGGCGTTGCGGTGTCCAACCATGCCAGTTCGGGCGCCTGGGCGGCGGCTGGTGGCATTGGTACGGTGTCGGCAGTCAATGCCGACAGCTATGACAGTTTCGGCAATGTCATCCCCCAAATCTATCACGGCCGCACCCGCCGCGACCGCCATGAAGAACTGGTCGCCTACGCCATTGACGGCGCGGTCGAACAGGTGAAGCGCGCCTATGAAATTGCCGGGGGCAAGGGCGCCATCAACATCAACGTCCTGTGGGAAATGGGCGGCGCACAGCGCGTGCTTCACGGCGTCCTTGAAAGGACCAAAGGCATGGTCGCTGGCGTCACCTGTGGCGCGGGTATGCCCTATAAGCTGTCCGAGATTGCGGCGTCCTACAATGTCAGCTATCTGCCCATCGTATCCTCCGGCCGCGCCTTTCGCGCGCTATGGAAGCGGGCCTATTCCAAGGCGGCGGAATGGCTGGCGGCGGTGGTCTATGAAGATCCCTGGCTGGCGGGCGGCCATAACGGCCTGTCCAACGCCGAAGACCCCAAAATGCCACAAGATCCTTACCCCCGCGTTCGCGACCTGCGCGCGACCATGCGCGAAGGCGGCATTTCGGATGATGTGCCGATCGTCATGGCTGGCGGTGTCTGGGCGCTCAAGGACTGGAACGACTGGATCGACAATCCCGAACTGGGGGCCATCGCTTTCCAGTTCGGCACCCGTCCACTGCTGACGCAGGAAAGCCCGATCCCGCAGGCGTGGAAGGAGTTGCTGACCCAGCTCAACCCCGGCGACATTCTGCTCCACCGTTTTTCGCCCACCGGTTTCTACAGCTCGGCGGTCCGTAACCCGTTCCTGCGGAGCCTGGAAGCGCGCTCGGAACGGCAAATCGCGTTCAGCACCGAACAGGCGGGCGACCATACCCATCAGCTCGACGTGGGCGTGAAGGGCAAGCATTTCTGGGTGACGCTGGGCGACCTTAACCGCGCCCGCGAATGGTTTGGGCAGGGCTTCACTTCGGCGCTCAAGACGCCTGACAATACGCTGGTGTTCGTTGGTGACGAGGAACGCGCGGTCATCCGCAAGGATCAGACCGACTGCATGGGCTGCCTGAGCCAATGCGCTTTCTCCAGCTGGATGGATAGCGAAACCAACTCGACCGGCCGTTTGGCCGATCCGCGCAGCTTCTGCATCCAGAAGGCATTGCAGGAAGCCGTCCATGGCGGTGACCTGGACGATAATCTGGTGTTTGCAGGCCATGGCGCCTACAAATTCAAGCAGGACCCCTTCTACTCCAATGGCTTCGTCCCGACCGTCAAGCAACTGGTCGACCGGATACTGACGGGCGATTGATGGCGGATATTCAGGGGCTGGCGGTACTGCATTATGACACGCCGCATTTCGATGTCGTGCGGCCGGGGCAGTTTGTCCTGTGCGCCGTGTCCGGCGCGCGAATCGATCTGGACGACCTCAAATATTGGAGCGCCGAATTTCAGGAAGCCTATCGCGGGCCACAGGAGGCAACCGATTCTTTCCTTCGCCATCGTGGCCCGGCATTTCGCTAATCCCGGCAAAGGGGTGACTGAAACAGCCGTTCAACAGCCGCGAAATGCGGTCCATCGCGGTCATGAGCGGCTTCATCGCAATTTTGCTGTTTCCGCACGGTAAAAACTGATGTAATCTTTCCTTCGAGGCGACGAAGATCGCCCTTGGTGGAAGGATGTTCTCGATGTCTCGTATTGACGTCTTTGGTGATCGTATCTGCATCGTGTCGAGCCTGCTGATCGTCGGCTGGTTCCTCTACAGCACGATCTTCTGACTCCAGGATATTGGAGTGGTGCGGGCCGGGCTGGCGTGACTGGCTCTTTCCGTGTGTCCGGCGCATGGCGATAGTCGGCTCATCGCTGATCTCACCCAAAGGTATTTTCATGTTCAGCCACGTCATGGTCGGTGCCGACGATATTGATCGCGCCAAGGTGTTTTACGACGCGCTGTTTCAGGCGATCGGTGGCAAACCATCCTTCACCGATGATCGGGGGCGCCTGATATACATGCACGATGGCGCGCTATTCATGGTGACCAGGCCGATTGATGGCCAGTCGGCCAGTTGCGCCAATGGCGGAACGATTGGCTTTACTATGGCCTCGCCCGAACAGACCGACGCCTGGCACGCCGCGGGTGTCGCGGCAGGCGGCACGCCCTGCGAAGATCCGCCGGGCATCCGCGAAGCGAGCTTTGGCAAACTTTATCTTGCCTATCTGCGCGATCCCTATGGCAACAAGCTCTGCGCCCTGCATCGCTTCGGTTGATCGGGCGAAGGCCAAAGCCAGCGCCCTATATCCCCCAAGCAAAGCTATTTCGACATTCCCAACTCAATCGCTAGATAAAATGGCAAGCATCATGCTTCGCGGCTTTTGAAGGATCAGCTTGCTCCGCGTCACCAACGGCTAAAGCGCACGGTGCCAAAGCGTCAACGCCCGGTTTCGTGTTCCCTTGATGCAAGGAGAAAACGATGACCAGTAAAACCGCCCGTCCCCGCCAGTCGCGCCCCACGGAAACGGTGCCGCGCGTGACCATTCCCCATAGCAGCTGGTCGCGGCATGACCGGTCGCGTGACGACAGCGCCCTGATCGCGCCGGATGACTTCTGGGCGCGGTTAGGGTTATGACGGCGCTTCAGCCCAGCCCGTTGACCGGGACGGCCTGCACAGCGTCCGCCTCGAAACTGGCGATCGGATAGGCGCAATAATCGGCGGCGTAATAGGCGCTAGGCCGGTGATTCCCTGATGCGCCAAGGCCGCCAAAGGGCATGTTGCCCGCCGCGCCAGTGGTTGGCCGGTTGCGGTTGACTACGCCTGCGCGGCTTTCCTCCACCATCTGGTCCCACTGTGCTGCGTCCTGCGAGATCAGCCCGGCGGACAGGCCAAAGGCGGTGGCGTTGGCGGCGTGAATCGCGGCATCGAAATCCGGCACCCGGATCACCGACAGCAAGGGAGCGAAAATTTCCGCATCGGGGCTGTCGATGCCGGTCATGTCAATGAGGCCGGGGGTGACGAAGGCGGCGCTGCGGCCTTCAAGGCCCCTGAAGGGCCGGATCACCCGCGCCCCGCGCGCGATCAGATCGCTGACAGCGCGATGCGCGGTCGCGGCGGCCTGATCCGACACCAGCGGTCCCATGAAGGCGTCTCCCGACTCGTTCCACGCTGCGATCGGCAGCCGCGCCGCCAGCGCCTCGACGGCCTCGACGATCTGGTCGCCCACTGCACCCATTGGCACGATCAGCCGCCGCGCGCAGGAACAGCGCTGGCCGGTGGTGATGAAGGCGGAATTGATGATGATCGATGCGGCTTGATCCGGGCTGTCCCAGGCGATCAGCGGATTATTGCCGCCCAGTTCCAGCGCCATGATGACATGAGGCCGGTCCACCAGCGCGCGCCGCAAGGCCGCGCCAGCGCCGGCCGAGCCGGTAAATAACAGCCCGTCAACATTGCCCGCGACCAGTGCTTCGCCGGTTGCCCGGCCACCCTGCACGACGCCCAGCAAGCCGTCGGGCAATCCCGCCGCCGCCCATGCATCGGCCATCGCCGCGCCAGTGGCAGGCGCAATCTCCGACGGCTTGAACACCACCGCATTGCCCGCGATCAGGGCCGGGACGATATGGCCGTTGGGCAAATGGCCGGGGAAATTATACGGACCCAGCACCGCCATCACGCCATGGCCGCGATGGCGCAGCACCGCCCGGCCAAAATTCATGGCGGTGGCCCGTTCCCCGGTACGTTCGGCATGGGCGGCGATCGACACATCGACCTTGGCGATCATCGACCCGATTTCGGCGTCGCTTTCCCAGAGCAATTTGCCCGTCTCGCGCGAAATAAGCTCGGACAGCGCCGCTCGTCGTTCGCCCAGCACCAGCGCATAGCGCCGCGCGATCGCGACCCGATCCTCCACCGCCAGCGCCCGCCAGCCGGGCAGGGCGGCGCGCGCCGCGGCAATCGCCCGGTTGCACGCGGTGGCATCAGCGACCGGTCCTTCCCAGACTAGTTCGCGCGAGGCAGGATCGAAGGATTGCAACACCATGTTCATGCTCCCGCGCTTGTCATGGCGAAAATGCCGGTCGCGTTGCCGGTGTCGAACGCCAGGTCCAGCCTGCCCGTCGCCGGATCGATGTCCCGGCTGATAAATTCGTAGAAGGAGCCGGGCACGTCGCGCAATTCGCCATCGCCGAACAGTCGCTCCACACTATCGGCGCGGAAAGCGGTCTGGCGCACGCGGCCGGTCGCGGAAATCTCCAGCCGCTCCTTGATCGGCTGGCCGTCCGCCCTCAGTCGCTCCGCCAGCGCGGCGACATCGGCCACCCGGTCGGTCGCATGGTTGAAGGCATTACCCTCGGTCGCGATCCAGGCGGCCTCGTTGGATCGGGACAGCAGCAATTGATAATCGGCAAAGCTTGGCATCTCATGCTGCCGGTCGAAGGCGGCGACAATCCCCGGCAATGCCGCGACAGCGGCGTCCAGCGTCACTGCCTCGCCCGCGCCATAGTGCGCCAGCACCGCTTGTTCTGCGTCACCCAGCGGGTCGCGCGATGTGCCGAATATTCGCGCGGCGACCGCACCAAATTCAGCATCGAACCGGTCGACATGCAGTTCGGACAGGAAGAATTGCGGGATCACGTCCGGCCTGTCGACATGGGCATAGGCGCGCCCGGTCATGCGCAGCCGGTCGAGCGGATAGATAGCCGCCATTGCGTAGCCCAGTGGCAGCAGGATGCGGGTGAAGGCGTCCTGCCCGCCGGGCAATGCGCCGGTCGGCCCATCCGGCAAGCGGATGGCCCGCAAAGCGCCATGGTCGAACATTACCCGATCGCCTCGTGCGCCCTTGTCGGCAACATAGGCCGCACCGGTCGCTACCCGCTTCAGCAGGTCATCGAACAGGGCGACGTTCATCGCCATCGCAAAGGCCGCGCGCGACACCGTGGTGCCACGCTCTGCCAACAGAACAGGGTCAATCGCGAGTGCGTCCAGCGTGCGGCGTCCTGCCGCTTCCCCCAGCGTAGCCAGTGTCAGCGCAACGACATGACCATCATTCTCATTCGACATAGGTGGCTCCTGGTGACAGCGCCGTTATCTCATCTTATGCTGCGCCTTCAAAATGGCGAGCTGTCATCTATTGATGCGAGAATGGAATGGATGAGGATCGCAAATGGCTGCCGTCCATGACCGCGCTGACCAGTTTCGAGGCGGCGGTGCGCCATGGCGGTTTCTCTCGCGCGGGGGAGGCGATCGGGCTGACCCAGAGCGCGGTCAGCCGCCAGATCGCGCAACTGGAGGCGTGGTTGCAAACCCCGCTGTTCGACCGGGTCGGGCGACGGGTGCGGCTCAATGATGCGGGTCAAGCCTATGCCGATGAGTTGCTGCCTGCGCTCGATCGCATTCGCCGAGCGACCTCGCGCATGGCAACGCGACGATCGCCGACGGCGCTGCGGATCGCGACCCTGCCCAGTTTCGGGATGCGCTGGCTCGCGCCGCGCCTGCCGCATCTGAGCGCGTTGCACCCCCAGCTTGTGGTCGATTTCGCCGCCCGATCACAGCCGTTCGATTTCGCGCAGGAGGAATTTGACGCTGCCATCCATTTCGGCACGCCCGACGAATGGCCCGGCGCGACGATGGATTTTCTATTTCGCGAAGAAGCCGTGCCGGTCTGCGCGCCCGGCTGGCTGGCCACACATCCGCTGCGGCAGCCCGCCGATCTGCTGGCGGCCCCCTTGTTCAGCCAGAGTTCGCGGCGTGACGCCTGGTCACGCTGGTTCGCGGCGGCAGGGGTGGAGGCAGGGACGCTTCCGCCCGCTCCCGCTTTTGAACATTTTCTGATGCTGGCGCAGGCCGCGGCGGCGGGTGCAGGGGTGGCGCTGATCCCCAGCTTCCTGATCCGGCCGGAACTGGAGTCGGGGAGCCTCGTCATTCCGTTCGCCCGGCCATTGTCGAGCGACCAGGCCTATTATCTCGCCCGCCCGGTGGACGCACAGGAGCATCCGGCGCTCAGCCAGTTTCGCGACTGGATAGTGGATCAGGCCAAGGCGGCCTGATCGTCACATCTTCTTGGGAATACAGTCCGCGCCCGCCGCCTTGATCCGGCTGCACAGACGGCTGGCATCGTCGCTGCTGGCAACCGGTCCGGCCTGCAAGCGCGTCACCGCGCCTGCCTTGACCAGATAGGGCTGATAGGCAGACAGGCCGCTCACCTTGCCAGTCAACTGGCCCCACAGACCGCGAGCGCGGCCTTCCTCGCCAAATGCGCCCAACTGTACGCGCCATCCCCCCGATGCGGCGGGCGCTGGCACGCTGCTGGCGGGGCGGGGCGCTGGTGGTGTCGGCTTGGGCTTGGCCGCCGCAACCTGCGGCGCTGGCTTGGGCTTGACCGGAACCGGCTTGGGCGCGGGTGGCGCGGCCACCGGTTGAGCGATGGTCGATGGCGGCAGTTCTGTCGTCCGCACGCTGGACGGCGTAGAACGGACAGGCGCGGGACTGGCCGATGCCAGCGCGCCGCCCTTTTCCGACTGTTCCAGTGTCGCTGCCAGCGCCAGACCCTGCTTGCGCTGATCTTCGGGGATATATTTGTCCATCTGCTCCAGGCTGGTGGTCGCCTGCGCGAGGCCTGATGTGGAGGCGCGGGTCATCAGCGCATAGGCGCGCACCCAGTCCTTGCCGATCAAGTCGCCGTTGAACAGCGCCGTGCCGACAATATATTGCGCGCGCGGTTCGCCCCGCACGGACGCGCGCTGGAGATAGGGCATCGCCCCCGCCCGGTCGCCCTGCTGGAACATCAACAGCCCCAGATTATCCTCCGCGCGCAAATGCCCTTGCGCCGCAGCCTTGCGATACCAGTCCATCGCGGCGTTCAGGTCCGGCTGGACGCCCCGGCCCAGCTTATAGGCCTGCCCCAGATTGAATTGCGCGTCTGGATCGCCGCTTTGCGCCAGCGGCCGCCATTCGCCGATCGCCTTGGCATAATCGCCCTGCTGCCAAGCATCCACGCCGGTCTTTACGTCGGCCACTGCTGGCGCCGCGATGCCCATCATGGCGCCGACAGCCACAGCTCCCCAGATACGCTTCATATGCACATGCTCCTGCGCCAATAGATTTGCAGCGGCTATGATGAAACAAGGTTAATGTCTGATTATCACGAGCACATCATGCTTGAAATGGACTTAACCCTGTTGACCTTTCGTCAATCAAACTTCCCCGCCCATTAACTGAATTTTAGGCGCGGTCGTGGCAATCCCAGACGGAACTGGATTTTCTGGGGGGATTTGCGTGCGGATTTTGGCTTTGGCATCGCAGAAGGGCGGATCGGGCAAGACCACCTTGTCGGGCCATCTGGCCGTGCAGGCGCAGATCGCCGGTGCCGGCCCGGTCGTGCTGATCGACATCGATCCGCAGGGGTCGCTGGCCGACTGGTGGAATGAGCGGGAGGCGGAACTGCCTGCATTCGCCCAGACCACTGTGGCGCGGCTCGCCGCCGATCTCGAAATATTGCGGCAGCAGGGCTTCAAGCTGGCCGTCATCGACACCCCGCCTGCCATCACCATGGCGATTCAGAGCGTCATTTCCGTCGCCGAACTCATCGTCGTGCCGACCCGCCCAAGCCCGCATGACCTGCGCGCTGTGGGCGCGACCGTCGATCTGTGTGAGCGCGCCGGCAAGCCGCTGATCTTCGTCGTCAACGGCGCAACGCCCAAGGCGCGGATCACGTCGGAAGCCGCCGTTGCCCTGTCACAGCATGGCACGGTCGCCCCGATCACGCTGCACCACCGCACCGATTTCGCAGCCTCCATGATCGATGGGCGTACCGTGATGGAGGTCGATCCAAAGGGGCGTTCGGCAGCGGAGGTCGTGGCGCTATGGTCTTACATCTCCGACCGGCTCGAAAAAAATTTCCGCCGCACGGTCTTTTCCGTGCCGCAGGGCAGCGTCGGCACCGTTGCAACCCGTCCGGTCGGCGGGGGCTTCGGCCGCCGCGTGATCGGCCAGTAAGGGGGAGGACGCATCATGGCAGAACCCAAACCCCTCGCTTCACTCACGTCCGGCCTGCTCGCCCGCAAGGGCGCGGCCCAGCCCGCCATGCGCCGCCCCATGCTCGGCTTTGGCCGAGTTGCTGGCGCTGCCGTGCAGCAGGATGATCTGGGCTGGAACGACATGGGCTTCGACGTTGAACCCGCGCCGTTGCCGATGGATGAGCAGCCGGTCGCGAT
Organism: Sphingobium indicum BiD32; assembly: GCF_000382885.1. Lineage (GTDB taxonomy): Bacteria > Pseudomonadota > Alphaproteobacteria > Sphingomonadales > Sphingomonadaceae > Sphingobium > Sphingobium japonicum_C. The sequence continues at coordinate 6,690 of NZ_CAVK010000024.1, read as the reverse complement.
CGGCCTGACCCCGATGCCGACAACGCTTCCCGTCGCAGCGCCAGTGCCGCCGGTTGTTATCGAGCGGGAGGAACTGGCCGAACGCATGGCTGGCAAGCCCGCCCCCCGCAAGGCGAAAGCCACGGCCGGCCGCAAGGCTGCCTTCACGTTGCGGATCGATGCCGATCGCCATCTCAAGCTGCGTCTGGCTTGCGCGATCACCGGTCGTTCGGCGCAGCAGATCGTCACGGAATCTCTCGACAATTTTCTCAACAGCCTGCCGGAAATTGACCGGCTGACACAGCAGTTGCCGCACATGCGCGGCAACCAGTGAATGAAGGGTGGGTAGGACTATGAAGCGCAACACATTCGGAAAGGCGGCGATTTCCTCGCTGCTCGTCGCCACGACGATGGTTGGCTGCACCGGGGCGGCCTTTCGTCCCTCCGCATCGGCTGTCCAGCAAAAGGGCAACCCGACCAAGCTCGCCATCGCCGCTGAAAAGGCGCTGGCCGACCGTGATGGTGACAAGGCGGTTCAGGCCGCGGAGGCAGCGGTGCTGCTCGCGCCGCAGAACGCCGCCTATCGCCAGATATTGGGCCGGGCCTATGTGCTGGCCGGTCGTTTCGCATCGGCGCAAGCCGCGCTGGCCGACGCCATGACGTTGGGCAATAATGACGCGCGCACGATCGTCAGCCTGGCGCTGGTGCATGTGGCGCAGGGTCGTGCGGACACTGCCCGCAGTCTGCTGCTGGCCCATGCCGATACCGTTCCCGCCGGGGATTATGGCCTGGCGATGGCGATGGCCGGTGATGCGCCGGAAGGCGTGCGCATCCTGTCCCAAGCGATCCATGATCCATCCGCCACCGCTCGCACGCGCCAAAATCTGGCCTATGCCTATGCGCTCGCCGGTCGCTGGAAGGACGCGCGCATGATCGTGGGCATGGATCTCGATCCGCTGGCCGCCAACAAGCGCATTTCCGACTGGGCGCAGATCGCCGAACCCTCCGCCGCGCCACAGCGCGTCGCTGCGCTGATGGGCGTGACGATTGATGCAGGCGATGCGGGCCAGCCGGTCGCTCTGGCGCTGGCACCTGCTGCCACGGCACCGGTCGAAATGGCCGCCGCGTCGCCCGATCTCGCTCCATTGCCAGAAGCCCAGCCCGAAGCCCCGGTGCAGGTCGCGATGGTCGAACCGGCTGCGGCACCTGTCATCGAACCCGCGCCAATCGCCCGGCCCATGCCGACTCGCGTCGCTGCCCGCGACTTCATTATCGAGGATCACAGGGCGAAGCCTGTCGCGGCGAAAGCGCGTGCCAAGGCGCAGATCGCTGTCGCATCGCCATCCGCGCCGGTCGCGGGGATGCAGCAGGCGGCATTCATCAAGCCGGTCGGCACCGGTGCCAGCAACTGGGTTGTCCAGCTTGGCGCCTATGACACCGCCGCCATTGCCAAGGAAAAATGGATGAGCATGGCGGGCCGCAACGGCGCGCTCGCTGCCTTCCCGGTCCTCACCAGCCAGGCAACGGTCAAGGGCAAGCCCTATCACCGCCTCGCCATCAGCGGTTTTGCCAGCCGCACCGACGCGATGACCGCGTGCCGCACCATCCAGTCGCAGCGCGGCCAGTGCTTCGTGCGCGAAGGCGCGCCGGGCGCGACGCCGCAGCGCTGGGCCATTGCGACCAAGGGCCGCCAGTTCGCTTCGCGCTGAAATTTCCCTCCCATAGCGCGACCTTGAAGCGCGCGAGGCCACAGGCTTCGCGCGCTTTTTCTTGGGAAGTCCGCGCCAAGCTGTACCTTTCACCAGTGTCAGGGGGCAACCTGGCCGGGCATAGCGGGCGGCGTAGCCCATGGGGAGAAACGCCGTGATCAACCGCCAGATAGTTCTTGCCTCGCGTCCCCACGGTGTACCTGTTCCAGAGAATTTCGCGCTGGTCGAAAATCCTTTGCGGGCGCTGGAGGAGGGCGAAATCCTGATCCAGAATGATGTTTTCGCCATCGACCCCGCCGTGCGCGGAATGCTGGATGCCAATGATGACAGCTATCTGCCCGCCGTGGCGATCGGCGGCCTGATCCCGACCATGGTGCTGGGTCGTGTCGTCCAGTCGCGCAATCCGGCTTTCAAGGAGGGCGATTATGGTCGCGGCTTTGTCGGGTGGGAGGAATATTCGATCCTCAACCCCGCCAACTTCGCGATCGAAAATGTCCATGTCGATCCAGCCGTGCCGCTGACCGCCTATATGGGCGCGCTCGGCTGGTCGGGGATTACTGCCTATGTTGGCCTCAAGCGCATCGGCGAGATGCAGGCCGGGGACACGGTGGTGATGAGCGCGGCGGCAGGTGCGGTCGGCAGCGTGGGCTGCCAGATCGCCAAATTGTCCGGTTGCCGCTCGGTCGGCATCGTCGGTTCGACGCACAAGGCGGCGCTTGTCACCGGCACGTTCGGCATCGATGCGGCGATCGACTATCGCGCAGCGCCGGATCTGGACGCAGCGATCAAGGCGGCCTGTCCCGACGGGGTCGGCGTCTATTTCGACAATGTCGGCGGCCACATCCTCGACGCGATGCTGCCCAATATGGCGGCGTTCGGGCGGATCGTGACCTGCGGCATGATGGCCAATTACAATAACCACAATGATCCTTACCCGATCCGCAACCTGTGGCAGATATTGGTGAACCGCGTCACCATGCGCGGTTTCCTGGCCTATGAGCATCTCGACATGCTGGCGGAAGCGGAGGCGCAACTGGGTGGCTGGATCAAGTCGGGTGCCTTGATCGCGCAGGAAAATGTCACCACCGGCATCGAAAATGCCCCGGCCGCTTTCATCAATCTTATGTCAGGCAAGACGACCGGCAAGACGGTGGTGCGGCTGAACGAGGGTGTGACGACGTTGTAACAGCAGATCGTTCACATAAGCTCCGCCTCACAACTCAGGCGGCGCTTCATTCGGGTCAGCGCGCTGGAGATAGTCCACATATTTGTGGAAATACTGGTTCCCGCGCTCGTTGCGGCCAAAGATCACCGAAGGAATCGCACCGGACTCCAGCCCCTTCTGCACCTGTAGGCCGACGGCATAATCCTCGTCATTCACGACGTCGCGCAGCCAGTCCATCATCGCTTCTATGCCTGCCGCATCCGCCTCGTCCCTTGGCGGCTGGCGGCGGATGAACATCAGGTTGGTGGTGTTGCTGCCGGGCGTGTCGCCGGGAATGAGTTGCGCGACCTGGGTGATTTCGGGCGCGAAGAAGATGCTGATATTGGGGAAGATGGTGCGGACGAAATCATAGCCTTCATTTTCATGCTCGCCCCAGTCGGCACGCGGGATTGCACCCAATGCTTCCTTGATCCGCACCTGCGGATATCCCACGCGCATATGCGGACCAAAGGCGGTGAAGTGCATGATATTGCTGAAACTGCGCGGGTGGATGGTGGTCGGGTGGGCAGCGGCGAAATGATAGCCCTCCAGATAGCCGTCATAGGCGATCTTCCAGTTGGGTCCGTAAATCCGCCGCGACCCGCAAAAATGCCAGCTGCCCAGATCATAGGCGTTTAGGTCGTCCAGCATCCCGCCCAGATGCGCGGTAATGTCGAACTCCAGCCCTGGTGTCAGGCACACCCATATCACCCCGCCCGCTTCGGCCACCGGCAATTGCGTCAGGCCACGTTCTTCCTTGCAAACGGGGCCGAATTTTTGCGGTTCGGCCACGCCGATCAGCTTGCCGTCATTGGCGTAGGTCCAGGCATGATAAGGGCAGGAAAAGCGTTTGGCATTGCCATGGCCTTCGGGTTTCAGGATCATGCCACGATGGGAGCAGACGTTCAGCATGGCGGCGACCGTTCCGTCGCTCTTGCGGGTGATGAGGACCGGTTTGCCCATCAGGTCCATCGCCTTGTAATCGCCCGGATGGGGCATTTCGGCGGTCAGCGCGGCCAGCAGCGGCATCTTCATGAAGATTTCCGCCTTCTCCCGCGCGCAATAGGCAGGATCGGTATAGGCGGATGCGGGGACTTCCATCGTGTCGGTCGCGCTGTCGGTCGTGCCGGTCTCGACGAATTCCAGCATCTTTTCGGCTTCCTGGCGGATGACGTCATGATAGCCCATCCCATACCCTCTCTATGCCAAGCCGCTATGGCTTTGGCCGCAGCATAGCGCGCGCGCGACCGTGCCGGAACTCGATAAGGTCATAGGTAGCGCGCGTCGGAACGTCGGGGACTCTGACTAGCGCTAGTTGCACCGCGCCGCACAGGCGTCACTCTGCGATGCAAATTATCGGATGAGGATTTCTGGCGCATGATGATCGACCTTAGGGGCAAGGTAGCTGTAGTGACGGGGGCGGCGTCGGCGAACGGACTGGGCTTTGCCGCGGCGCTCAAAATGGCGGGGCAGGGGGCCAGCCTGTACCTCACGGATCTGGACAGTGCTGCCGTCGCCACCCGTGCCGAAGAATTGCGCGCGCAAGGGGTTCCTGCCCAATCCATGGCGCAGGACGTCACCGACGAAGCAGGCTGGGCGGCGCTGATCGACGCGGTGGTCGCGGCGTTCGGCAAGATCGATATCCTTGTCAACAATGCGGGTATCGCGGTGCTGCGCGCGATGAGCGATATGACCTCGGCCGACTGGCATAAACAGATTTCGGTCAATCTGGACAGCGTCTATCTGGGCACCAAAGTCGCGGTTGACCAGATGCGGGCGCAGGGTCATGGCGGGTCGATCGTCAACCTCTCCTCCATCGCCGGGTTGGTCGGGGTGCAGGGGACTGCTGCCTATGCCGCCAGTAAGGGCGGCGTGCGGCTTTTTTCCAAATCGGTCGCGCTGGAAACGGCGCGCGACAATATCCGCGTCAATACTGTGCATCCCGGCATGATCTGGACCGACATGCAAAAGGTCGCGATCGCGGACAATAAGGACGTGTTCGACCAGATCGTCGCCGCCATACCAATGGGCCGGATGGGCGAACCATCCGACATCGGGTCGATGGTCGCATTTCTGGCGTCCGATGATGCGCGCTACATCACCGGCTGCGAATTTGTCGTCGACGGGGGGATGGTCGCGCAATGATCGCGACGCTATATTTGAACGAACGACCAAGGTTTCGGTGCGCGGCTAGGCCCGCGCAGCAGAGCAGGCGGAATGGCAGGAGAGAAACTAATGGCTGAAAGCGACCCCCGGATCAAAGGCGCGCCCTTGCCGCGCTGCCCCGGCACCAGCGTTCGCGACCTGATGCTCGCGGACACCAACATAGTGCCGGAATTTCTCTATACCGACGAATATGAGAATCTGGGGTCGGAGCCGATCCCCGCCAGCCGCTATACGGCACCTGAATTTTTCGACGCGGAAAATCGCAAAATGTGGCCGCGCACCTGGCAGTTCGCCGCGCGCGAAGAGGAGTTGCCCGAGGCTGGCGACCATGTCGTCTATGAAAATGTTGGCAAATCCTTCCTGCTTATCCGACAGGAGGACGGGACGGTTCGGGCCTTCGCCAATGTCTGCTTGCATCGTGGGCGCAAGCTCAAGACCGGGGATGGCTGGTCGGCCGAACTGCAATGCCCCTTCCATGGGTTCACCTGGAATAATGATGGATCGATCAAGAAAATCCCCTGCCGCTGGGATTTCTCCCACCTCAAGGAAGAGGAGATGGCGCTGCCGGAAATCAGCGTAGGGCGCTGGGGCGGCTATATTTTCATCCGCGAAGCCGCTGACGGCCCGACGCTGGAGGAATTTCTCGCGCCCATGCCGGAGCATTTTCAGCGCTGGCGGCATGAGGAATGCGCGACCGCCATGTGGGTGGGCAAGGTCGTTCCCGCCAACTGGAAGGTGGTGATGGAGGCCTTCATGGAAAGCTGGCACACCGTCGTCACCCATCCGCAATTGCTGCCCTTCACCGGCGACGCCAATTCGATGTACAATATCTATGGTGACTATGTGAACCTGACGGTCACGCCTTTCGGCACCATGTCCCCCCATGTCGATCCGGCGGGCAAGGCGGAACAGTGGATCGTCGACGAATTCGTCAAATATAATGGCCGATCGTCCGATAATTATGATGACAAGGAAGCCGCGGCTGGCGGTTACAACGTCAAGGTGCCCGAAGGCGTGACGGCGCGCGCGGCATTGGGCGCGTCCCTGCGCGATACGACCAGCGCGATGTTCGGCCATGACGTTAGCTTCGCGTCCGACGCGGAAATGATGGACGCGCTGCTTTATAATGTCTTTCCCAATTTCAGCCCCTGGGCCGGGTTCCAGCCCAATATCGTCTATCGCTGGCGGCCCTGGCACGATGTCGACCATTGCCTGATGGAAGTGCGTGTCCTGACGCGCGTGCCGCCGGGACAGGCGCACCCCAAGGCACCGCCGATGAAGTTTCTGTCGGTCGACCAGAAATGGACCGAAGCGCCGGAGTTGGGCATATTGGGCGACGTGTTCGAGCAGGATATGGAAAACCTCCCCTATGTCCAGACGGGCCTCAAAGCCTCGCTCAACGGCAAGGTGCAACTGGCCAATTATCAGGAAATCCAGATCCGCCAGTTCCAGAACACGATCATGAAATATCTGAACGACGAACTTTGATTGGGGGTTTGTGGGAAGGCAAAAGGGCGTCGGAGCGGTGGCTCCGGCGCCCATTTCCTCGCGATTTTCTGATCGTAGAAGATTTCAAAATCCTCCCCTTTAAGGGGAGGGGGACCGCCAGCTTGCTGGTGGTGGAGGGGTGTC
>NZ_CAVK010000025.1 GCF_000382885.1 Sphingobium indicum BiD32 | reverse complement strand
CCAGCAGGATCGCGCCCGCCGCATCGTAGCGGGTGGTGCGGCCCGCGTCGCACGCCCTGGCTACGGCATAGACATAGGCGCGCGCGCTGTTGAGCGCGACATACATGTCGGCGATCTTGGCCTGCATCAGCTGGAAAGCGCCGATCGGTTTGCCGAACTGCTGGCGTTCGCGGATATAGGGTAGCACGACGTCGAGGCAGGCCTGCATGATGCCAAGCTGGATGCCCGCCAGCACGGTGCGCTCATAGTCCAGGCCCGACATCAGCACGCCCGCGCCACCGTTCAGCGGACCCATGATATTCTCTTCGGGCACTTCGCAATCGTCGAACACCAGCTCGGCGGTCGGCGATCCGCGCATCCCGACCTTGTCGATCTTTTGCCCGATCGAGAAGCCGGGCATGGATTTTTCGATGAGGAAGGTGGTGATCCCCTTGGAGCCTTCAGCCGTGCGGGCATAGACGACCAGCGTGTCGGCTTCCGCCGCGTTGGTGATCCAGAATTTGGTGCCGTTCAGAATATAGCGGTCGCCCTTTTTGTCGGCGCGCAGCTTCATGGCCATGACGTCCGACCCGGCGCCCGCTTCGGACATGGCGAGCGAACCGACATGCTCACCGGAGATGAGTTTGGGAAGGTAGCGCGCCTTTTGCTCTGCATTGCCCCAGCGGCGGATCTGATTGACGCAGAGGTTGGAGTGGGCACCATAGCTGAGACCTATGGAGGCGGATATGCGGGCGACCTCCTCCTGCGCGACGACATGCTCCAGATAGCCAAGACCCAGGCCGCCGTCAGCCTCATCGACCGTGATGCCGTGAAGGCCGAGCGCGCCCATTTCGGGCCAGAGGGTGCGGGGGAACCAGTCCTCCGCATCGATCCGGGTCGCCAGCGGGGCGATACGGTCATCAGCGAAGCGGCGCGTGGTGTCGCGGATCATGTCCGCAGTTTCGCCCAGGGCAAAATCGAAATCGGTCATCGGCATCTCTCCATTACGCCTATCCTAGCGGCTGGAATGCCAAGAGAAAAATTGAAAGGACGGGCGCAACTGTATAGTCTGCATCTATGATCGAACGCTATCTGCTGCGCTATTTCCTGGCCGTGGTCGACCAGGGCAATTTCTCCCGCGCGGCGGCGCATTGCCATGTGTCGCAACCGACCCTGTCGGTGGGTATCGCCAAGCTGGAGCAGAGCGTCGGCGCGCCGCTGTTCCTGCGCAGCAACCAGCGGGTCGAGCTGACCGGTGCGGGCGCGCGGTTGCTGGGCCATGCGCGGCGGATCGAGCGGGAGTTCAACCTGGCCGAGCAGGCGGGCGCGCGGTCGGCGCAGGTCGCGCCGTTGCGCATCGGCCTGCTGACCAGCATCCCCGGCGCACTGGTGGCGCAGGCGGTGGCGGCCTGCCCGCCCGGCGACGCGCAGGCGCTGGAGCTGGTGCCGGGAACCGAGCGCGAGTTGCTGGCGCGGCTGGACGCGGAACGGATCGACGTGGCGCTGACGTTGGTGCGCGACGGGGCGGATCGCTATGCGGCGCGGCCGATTGTGCAGGAAGGCTATGGCCTGGCCCTGCCCGCCAGCCACGCGCTGGCAGGACAGGCAACGATCGCGGCGGAGGAGCTGGCGGGCGAGGTGATGATCGTGCGCCGCCATTGCGAGGCGCTGTCGGCGACCAGCCGCTATTTCGTCGATCGCGGCGTGCGCCCGCATTTCGCCTTTCGCGCGACCAATGACGAACGGGTGATGCAGATGGTCGCGGCGGGGCTGGGCGTGACAGTGATGCCGATGGGCTATGGCTGGCCGGGCATGGCGCGCGCGGCGCTGAAGGATTTTGGCGAGCGGCGCACGGTCGGGTTGCTGTTCAGCCCGCGCGCACAGGGATTGAGCCGGGCGTTGCCGCCGATCCTGATGGCGCTGGAAGCGATAGTGGCCGATAAGCCACATGGTCCTAAAGACAGGTGACCCGACCGATTGTGCGCCAACACGCGCCATGCTAATTGTATTCCCAGGACACAATTTAACGATGTTCGGTTCCAGGGAGAGACGCTTTGAAAGCATCCATCAACGCGCGCGTCACGTGCGCCTTGTTCGCATCGGTTTCCGGCATCGGGCTGACGCCCCTTGTTCAGGCGCAAACCGACGGCATGGACATCATCGTCACCGCGCAGAAACGCAGCCAGTCCTTGCAGGACGTCAGCGTCGCGGTGTCCGCGGTCAGCGGGGATCAGCTGGCCAATGCCGGGGTCAGCAATTTGCAGGACATCCAGCAGCTGGTGCCATCGGTCACCTTCGGCAATGATTTCAACCAGGCCAAAGTGTTCATTCGCGGCGTCGGTGCCAATACCTCGACGACCGGGTCCAGCACCGGCGTCGCGCTGCATGTCGATGGCGCCTATGTCGCCCGTGCCGAAGCGCAGCTGACATCGCTGTTCGATCTGGAGCGGGTCGAAGTGCTGCGCGGACCGCAGGGCAGCCTCTATGGCCGCAATGCCGTGGGCGGTTCGATCAACCTGATCACCGCCAAGCCGACCGCAGATTTCGCCGGCTATGCGCGCATGGGCTATGGCAATTACAATGCCATGACCGCCGAAGCCGCCGTCGGCGGCCCGATCGCCGATGCCATCCGCTTCCGTCTGGCTGGCAAGGTCGAGGCGCGGGACGGCTATGGCGGCAACCCGTTCAAGGGCGGCAGCGATGTCGATGACCTGTTCCGCTACATGGTGCGCGGGCAGGTCCATCTGATCGCGTCGGACAAGGTGGATTTCCTGCTGTCGGGCGAATATTTCCGCCAGAATGACAATAGCGGCGCGGTCCATTATCGCGGCCCCGCCTTTCCCGGCGTCCCCCGGCTGGCCCCGACCGGCACGGGCGGTTTTGCAACCAACCCGCGCGATCTGGGCAGCGACGAACCGCCCTCTGTCGATACCAAAAGCTATTCGGTCACCGGCACGCTCAACATCGAGCTGAGCGACGCTTTCAGCATCGGCAACATCACCAATTATCGCGATTTCAAGACGCAGCTCATTCAGTATCTCGATGGATCGGCGCTGGTCGCGACCCTGCCCAACTCGACGTCGGTGCAGGTCCGCACCATCGACGCGCAGCAATTCAGCAACGAGCTGCAATTCAAATATGACAGCGCCATCGTGAAGGGCGTGGTTGGCCTTTATTATTTCCACGAGCGGCAGCGTCCGCGCGATCAGGTGGGCCTGAGTTCGACCAACGATCTGGCGTCCAATATTACCGTGCTGGCGACTCGGCCCACCTTCGTCGACAATGTTGCAGCGCCCGTGGGTTCGGTGACGCTGGCCGAAGCGCTGGCGATGTGCAACTTCCCCGCCGGGACATCACCCAACCGCGTCTGCCTGAAATCCAGCCTTGGCACCCGCGCCTATGCCGCCTTCGGGCAGCTCAATTTCGACATGGGCGAGGCGTTTGGTCTCAATGGCGTGTCGCTGAAACTGGGCGGCCGCTACAGCCATGAAAAGGTGGACAGCGCCAACCCGTCGATCATCCTGACCGCCAATGGCAACCCCGCCGTGGCGCAGGTGCGCAAGACGACGGTTGCGGGCACCTACCGCGAAAAGACGTTCAAGGATTTCACCCCGGAAATCGGCCTGCAATGGCAGCCCAACCGCGACCTGCTGCTCTATTATACCTATTCCGAAGGCTTCAAGGCCGGATCGGGCGAGAATGCGGCAGGCAGTACCACGATCGTGCGGCCGGAAAAAATGAAGAACCACGAGCTGGGTATCAAGGCGGAACTGCTCGACCGGCGCTTGCAGATCAATCTGGCCGCCTATCATTACAAGCTGGACGATTTGCAGATCAACAAGACGATCGGCGGCGGTCCTGCGGGCTTTACCACCATCTTTGAAAATGCGGCCAAGACGTCGGCGACCGGCGTGGAAGCGGACCTGATGGCCCGTCCGGTCGATGGCGTGCGCCTGCGCGGTTCGGTCTCCTACACCGACAGCAAATATGACGACTTCATCACCGTCGATCCGCTGAACCCGGTCAACGTCGCGCAGGCGGGGCAGCCCGCCTATAATCCGGTGACCAATCCCGATCCGACCGCGTTCGGCGCGCCATGCGGCCCCGGTGCGCTCAACGCCAATGCGCCGTGCAACATCCAGCTGGCGGGCAACCCCACGCGCAATTCGCCGACATGGGCCTATAGTGCAGGGATTGAGGTGGACCTGCCGGTCCTGACCGAGACGGGGACGCTGACGCTGAGCGGCGATATGTCGGGCAAGAGCAATGTCTATTTCACCGAGTTCAAGCGGCTGGTGGAAGGCACGCGCGCCTATACGATGTTCGACGCATCGCTGCGCTGGATCGACCGGACGGACACGGTGACGGCATCGCTGTGGATCAAGAATATCAACAACACGCTGCGCGAAAGCAGCACCTTTGCGATCTCCACCGGCCGCATCATCGGCGTCACCTACCTGCCGCCGCGCACCTATGGCGCGACGCTGGGTTACAAATTCTGATCAAGCGGCCCGCGCCGGGGCGAGAGGCTCCGGCGCGGGCAAGCGTATGAAGCGTTGAATTTGGGAGAATCCGGCGGTCAGGGCCGGAAAATGGTGCCGCTTACAGGACTCGAACCTGTGACCCCCGCATTACGAATGCGATGCTCTACCAACTGAGCTAAAGCGGCGTTGCGGCGGGCAGATAACAGTGGTTGGGCCGGAGGACAAGCGGGCAATTGCATTGTCGGGTCGGTCTTTTTGCAGGCAGCGCGGCGGACGGGGCGTTGATCGGCACCATCTTTACGGCAAATTTACCATCCGGTGCCACTGTCGAGTCCCAAAGAGGTAGAATTTGCCTGAAATAGGGACCGACCGGATGGACACTCTGCGGGGGCATGACGTCGCCAACGACCAGGACGACTTCGATTATGTCGAGGATGCGGCGATCGACGCACCGCTGACGGTGGTGTCGGACGAACGACGGATGCAGGTGCGCGCCTATAATTATTGGGCGTCGCTGCTGGGTGACCGTGCGCTGCCATCGATCGAGGATCTGGCGCCTGATCAGCTGGAGGATTTTGGCCCGCACAGCGTGTTGCTGGATTTTTCCACCGGTCTCGACAATCCGGCCATCGTCTATCTGGGCACCGCCTTGCGGCAGGAGTGCGAGATTGACGGGAGCATCGGCTATATCAACGATGTGCCTGCGCGATCGCTGCTGTCGCGGCTGACCGACCATTATCTCCAGATCGTCGCCAATGCCGCGCCGATCGGATTTGAAGCGGAATTCGTCAACCAGCGCGATGCGGAGATATTGTATCGCGGCATATTGATGCCCTTTTCGTCCGATGACGAGACGATCGATTTCGTGTTCGGCGTGATCAACTGGAAGGAACTGGCCAGCCGCGACGAACGGCAGGCGCTGGAAATGGAGGTCAGCGCAGCGCTGGCCAACGCCATGCCGACGCAAACGGATGTACCGGTATGGGCCGATGGTCCGGCGGGCGGCGAGACGGTCGATCCTGCTCCCCTGCCCCCTGCCGTGCCTACGCCCGTCGCCTCGTTCGACGAAGAACCGCTGGACCTGTCCGGCATGGAAAGCCCGACCGAGGACGCACCGCTGGCCGACTGGCTGGCGCTGGCGCGCGACGGCGCCGATCAGGTCCGCACCAGCGAGGCGCGCAGCCATGCCGCGCTCTATCGCGCGATTGGCCTGGCCTATGATTTCGCGCTGGTGGCGCAGGTCCGGCCCGACGACTATGCAGAACTGCTGGCCGATTGCGGCATCAAGGTGCAGGCGCGCAGCCCGATGACCGCGATCATCAAGCTGGTTTTCGGCGCCGCATATGACAAAACCCGGATCACCGAATATGCGACCGCGCTCGACCATGGCTGGGCCTTGGGCCTGGGCGTGGGCATGTTGGCCGACCATCTGTCGGCCTATGCCGGCGGCCTCAAGGCGTTGGTGCGCGACGAGCGGGCGCTGCGCCGGGCCGAAGCCCCGTCGCGCCCGGACAAGCGCGAAAATGCCCGCAGCGCGATGAAGGCCGCCACCGCGATCGATCCGCAAGCGCTGGCCACCGATGCGGACGGGCTGGCGATCGTTGTGGCACGGCGCGAGCCGGACGGGACGCTGGTAATGGTCGCGGCTTTGCCCGAAGGCTCGGACCTGGCGCAACGGGTGATCCTGGCCGCTGCACGCTAGGTCAAGGCGGCGCTTGACGCGCTGAAATAATCGCCCGCGGGGCGCGCGACCCGCGACAATCTGGTGTTGGGATCGGGCAGCGCCGGCATTGACGGCGCGCATCTGCTGACGCCGATGGCCTATTTCCTGTCGCTGGGCGTGTCGGCCAAGCAGACGCCGATGAACATCCTGGCGCGGCTGAACGTCAATGGTCAGGGCATTTCGGTGTCGAAAGACTATATGGCGGCCAAGGCCGGGATCAATGCCGCGTCGATGAAGGACGTGATCGCGCAGCGCAAGGGCGCGGGCAAGAAGATCGCCATGGTCATGACCTTCCCCGGCGGCACCCATGATTTGTGGCTGCGCTACTGGCTGGCGGCGGGCGGGATCAACCCCGATGTCGATGAAGCCGTGCTGCTGGCCGACCGCGTCGTCATGATGACCAACGGCCCGGCCGCGCGCATTGGCGAGGATCATGCCGTTGCCATGGCCCGCCCGCGCGATCGGCTCAAGGCGCTCGACATGGCCGAATATGCCGCCGCGCGTCATGCGGTGGTGCATTTCCTGCACGAACGCTATCGCAACCCGACGGTCGGCCGCGCCGCCTGATCCATGCGACATAAGGGGGCGCGGCGAGCATTTGCCGCGCCCTTTTGGCCGGGATAGCCGCATATCCCCCCTTGCCACCACCGGCAAAGCGCGCCAATCAGCGGCGCAACGGGGATAAAGAGGATAGCGGGCCAATGAGCTATTATGACGTGTTGATCGTGGGCGCAGGCCATGCGGGGGCGCAGGCGGCGATTTCCCTGCGCCAGTCGGGCTTTGAAGGCTCGGTCGCGATGATCGGCGACGAAAAGGACCCGCCCTATGAGCGTCCGCCGCTGTCCAAGGAATATTTTGCGGGCGACAAGAGCTTCGACCGCATCCTGATCCGCCCGGCCACCTTCTGGCCCGAACGCAATATCGACATGCTGCTTGGCCGCCGGGTCAAGAGCGTCGATGCGGTCGGCAAGTTCGTAACCGCAGGTGACGAGGAAATCGGCTATGGCAAGCTGATCTGGTGCACCGGCGGCAACCCCCGGATGCTGACCTGCAATGGCGCGGACGCCGCCAATGTCCATGCCGTGCGCCGCCGCGACGATGTCGATGCGATGATGGCGAAGATCGACAGCATCAACCATGTGACGATCATCGGCGGTGGCTATATCGGGCTGGAGGCGGCCGCCGTCCTGTCCAAATTCGGCAAGAAAGTCGTGCTCCTGGAAGCGCTCGACCGGGTGCTGGCGCGGGTCGCGGGTGAGGAATTGTCGCGCTTCTACGAAGCCGAGCATCGCGCCCATGGCGTGGACCTGCGCACCGGCGCGCGGATGGACTGTGTCGAGGTGACCGACGGTAAGGCGACCGCCGTGCTGATGGCCGATGGTGAGCGGATCGCCACCGACATGGTGATCGTGGGCATCGGCATCATCCCCGAAACCGGCCCGCTGATCGCGGCTGGCGCTGCGGGTGGCAATGGCGTGGACGTGGATGAATATTGCCGCACCAGCCTGCCCGACATCTATGCCGTGGGCGATTGCGCCGCGCACGCCAACCGCTTTGCCGGTGGCGCGCAGATGCGGGTGGAATCGGTGCAGAACGCCAATGACCAGGCCAAGACCGCCGTGGCGCACATCATGGGCAAGGAAGAAGCCTATGACGCGGTGCCATGGTTCTGGTCGAACCAATATGATCTGAAACTCCAGACCGTGGGCCTTTCGACCGGCTATGATCAGGCGATCCTGCGCGGCGACCCGGCGGCGCGCAGCTTTTCCGTCGTCTATCTGAAGGGCGGCAAGGTGATCGCGCTCGATTGCGTCAACATGGTCAAGGATTATGTCCAGGGCCGCGCCCATGTATTGTCCGGCGCGGTGCTGGATCAGGCGCAACTGGCCGACGCCAGCGTGCCGTTGAAGGAAGTCGGGCTGGCTTAAGCGCTTAATCCTCTCCCCTTTGGGGGAGGGAATTTGCATCAGATTTTTCGTTGTCCCTCCGACGTCATGCTGAATTTATTTCAGCATCCATCGTGCCCCAAAATCCGCCGCTTGGGACGAGAAATGGATCCTGAAATAAATTCAGGATGACGATGAAGGAAGGGGCGGTTTCATATGCGATAAACCTGTCTTTTGGCGGAGATCACTGGGGAGGATTATGGAGCATCCCCTACCCCCGAAAACTGGCCTTCATCGCCAGTTCCCACGGCCCACCGCGATAATGCCAGGCGGCAAGCCCGGCAATGACGAACGGGCGGGGCTGGAAATCGGCGCGCAAAGCCTGCGCCAGCGCCTTGGCCTCCGCCGCCTTCACCTTGTTCTGGACGGTGACATGCAGACGCGGCCGGGCCTGATCCTGCGGGGTCAAAAGCCCGGTGAAGGCGTCGGCCATTTCATCGCGCATCGCCATGAGATCCGGGCTGTCGATCCGGTAGGCCACCCCCTGCCCCAGCAGCATGACGTCGCTCAGCCGTGCGACCGGTGCGCGGCCCCGGCACAGCGCCTTGATCCGGTCCCCTACCTCCCCCAATGCAGAGGGCGGCAGATGGTGGAACAGGGTGATGTGCGCGGACAGCATATTGCGTTCTGGCGGGAAATGCGCGCGGCGCAGTCCATCCGCCCAGGCAAAGTCCGCCGCGCCCATCAAGGCGCTGACGATAATCGGCGCACTCACCCGGCAGGATGCGCCTTCAGCCAGTCCAGCACCGGTTCGGGCATGGTTTCGCCATAGGGATCTTCATCTGCGCCAATGTCGTTGATCCCCGGTTCCTCGAACCAGCCGACGATCTTGCCGTCGTCCACCACCATCGCATAACGCCAGCTGCGGTCGCCAAAGCCGAGATGATTTTTCTTGATCAGCATCCCCATGCGACGGGTGAAGTCGCCCGACCCGTCGGGCAACAGCTTGACCTTCTGCAACCCCAGTTGCTTGCCCCACTGAAACATGACGAAGGCGTCGTTGACCGATATGCAATAGACATCGTCCACGCCCAGCGCCTTGAAATCATCATAGCTGCGCTCGAATGCCGGGCATTGTTCGGTCGAACAGGTCGGGGTGAAGGCGCCGGGGAGTGAAAACACCACCACCCGCCTGCCCGCGAACAGATCGCCAGTCTGGACGTCCTGCCAGCGAAACGGGTTCGGCCCCTCCACGCTCTCGTCGCGCACGCGAGTCTTGAGGATTACATTCGGTACGGATCGTCCCAGCATGGTTCATGTCCTTAATGGTCTCGCCGCTTCCGCGCGGTCTGCAACAAGTATATGATCGGTCAACGGCGGCCCTGCAACGGGACACGCCATAAGAGGGAGGGATTGGATCATGAACATATCACGATATTTCACCATCATTGTCATCATATTGCTGCTGTGGAACCTGATGGGGCTGGCTGCCTTCGTCATGCAATATACCGCCGACCTGACCGAATTGGCCAAGAGCGATCCGACCACCGCGCAGGCGTTCGCGACCATGCCGTCATGGGTCTGGATCGCTTACGCCATTGCCGTGGGCGCAGGCACGCTGGGGGCGATCCTGCTGCTGATGAAAAAGGCCGCCGCCGCGACCCTGTTCCTGATTTCGCTCATCGCGGTGATCGTGCAGTTCGGCTACACCTTCCTTGGCACCGATCTGCTGGCGGTAAAGGGACCGTCCGTGCTGGCCTTCCCCGCCTTCATCGTCGTGATGGCCATCGTGCAACTCCTCTATGCCCGCAATCTGGTGGGCAAGGGCGTGCTGCGCTGACTTGGAGCGGTTGATCCGATTGGAAATCGCTTGAGCGCCAGCGCGGGAAGCCGCAGGAAAGGACTGGTCCCATGCCGACACCGCGTTCTTTCCTGGCCATCGGTCTTGCCGCGCTGGCGTGGAATTTGCTGGGCGATATGTCCTTCGCCGCCCAATATGCGATGGACATGGATGCCCTCGCCAGAACCGCGCCCGATAGAGCGCGGGTCTATGGCCAGATGCCCGGCTGGGTCTGGGTGGTATTCGGGGTCGCCGTGGGCGCGGGCACATTGGGGGCGGTGTTGCTGCTGTTGAAGAAGGCGCTGGCGGTGCCTGTCTATGCGCTGTCGCTGGCGGCGATCATCCTGTTGTTTGCACAGAATTTCCTGGCGACCGACATGCTGGCGGTCGAGGGATGGGACGCGGTGCTGGTGCCTGCGCTGATCTTCGTCGCCGGGGTTGCGCAACTGCTGTACGCGCGGGCGATGAAGGCCAGAGGGGTGTTGGGGTAAACCGCCGTCATCCCGGACTTGATCCGGGATCGAGGCTAGCCCGCGCTGCCCAATGATGCCCTCGATCCTGACATTAGCTACGCTGCCCTTCGGGTCGTCAGGATGACGGTGGCGTTACAGTTCCCCCCGCGCGCGCCTGATCTCGAACCATTTGCGCACATTTTCATTATGCTGCTGGTAGGTATCGGCAAAGATATGCCCGCCCTTGCCGTCCGCGACGAAATAGAGTGCCTTGGTCTGCGCCGGATGGAGCACGGCGGCGATCGACAGTCGACCCGGATTGGCGATCGGCCCCTTGGGCAGGCCAACCATCGCATAGGTATTGTAATCGTTCACCGCCGCGATTTCCGATTTGCGGATGCGACGGCCCAGCGGCTTGCCGCGCGTGATCGGGTAGATGATCGTGGGATCAGCCTGCAGCATCATATTGGTGCGCAGCCGGTTGCCATAGACGCCCGCGACCATCTGCCGTTCGGACGGTAGGGCCGTTTCCTTTTCGACGATGCTGGCCAGGATGATCGCCTCTCGCGGGCTCTTGGCGACCGTGTTCGGCGCGCGTTCGGCCCATAGCTTGGCCAGTTCCTTGGTCATCGCCGCCTGCATCCGCGCCAGCACCGCCGCACGGCGCTCACCCTTGTCGAAGGCGTAGCTGTCGGGAAGCACGCTGCCCTCCTCCGGCACCGGGATGTCGCCGGTCAGTTGGTCGTTCGCCATCAGCCGCTCATGCACCAGGATCGACGGCATGCCTTCGGGGATGGTGATCAGACGGGTGAGCGTCTTGCCGCCCTGCAGGATCGAGAGGATATCGCTGTTGCTGGCACCGGCGGGGATGACGAACTCGCCCGCCTTGATCGACGTGCCGCCACCAAATATCTTCGCCCGCGTCAGGAAAGCGTCCGCCGACAGCACCGCGCCCGAACGCTTGAGCAGCACCGCCGCATCCGACAGCGTCGCCCCGTCCGGCACGACGATGCTGATATCCTGTTTCGCCGGGCCTTGCTCGGTCCAGCCCACCACGAAGCGGAAGGCGATGAAGGCCGCAACGGCCAGGCCGACAGCCAAGATGATACAGCCAAGCCGTCGCATGGAAATGGCCTCAGAGCGCCTTCATGATCAGCGAGGCGTTGGTACCGCCAAAGCCGAACGAGTTGTTCAGCACCGCGCGCACCTTGCGCTGCTTGGCGACGTGGGGGACCAGGTCGACGCCCTTGCAGCTTTCGCTCGGTTCATCCAGGTTCAGCGTCGGCGGCACGATGCCGTCGCGCATGGCGAGGATGCAGAAGATGCTTTCCACCGCGCCCGCGCCGCCCAGCAAATGGCCGATCGCCGACTTGGTCGAGCTCATCGACATGGCGCTGATCTGATCGCCGAACAGCTTGCGCACCGCGCCCAGCTCCAGTTCGTCGCCCAGCGGGGTCGACGTGCCATGGGCATTCACATAGTCGATATCTTCAAGGCTGAGGCCCGACTTTTTGAGCGCCATCGCCATCGAACGGAACGCGCCGGAGCCTTCGGGATGCGGCGCGGTGACGTGATAGGCGTCGCCCGACAGGCCATAGCCCAGCACTTCGGCATAGATTTTCGCGCCGCGCGCCTTGGCCCGTTCATATTCCTCCAGCACGACCACGCCCGCGCCCTCGCCCATGACGAAGCCGTCGCGGTTGACGTCATAGGGGCGGCTGGCGCGGGTCGGATCGTCGTTGAAGCCGGTGCTGAGCGCGCGCGCCTGCGAGAAGCCGGCGATGCCGATCGGGCAGATCGCGCTTTCCGCGCCGCCCGCCAGCATCACGTCGGCATCGTCCATCGCGATCATCCGCGCGGCGTCGCCGATCGAATGGGCGCCGGTCGAACAAGCGGTAACAACAGCATGGTTAGGCCCCATCAGGCCATATTTGATGCTGACCTGGCCGGAGATCAGGTTGATCAGGCGACCATGGACGAAGTGCGGGCTGACCCGGCTTGGCCCCTTGTTCGCCAGCACCAGCGATTCGCTTTCGATGCCCGGCAGGCCGCCAATGCCCGACCCGATCGAGCAACCGGCGCGCAGCCGCTCCGTCTCGGTCATGTTGAGCAGGCCCGCATCCTTGAGCGCTTCGCTCGCCGCCGCGATGCCGAACACGATGAACAGGTCGACCTGGCGCTGGACCTTATGATCCACCTCCAGATTGGCGTCGAAGCCATACTCATGGTCCTTGGGCTTCACTTCGCAGGCGATGCGGCACTTATAGTCGGTGGGGTCGAACCGGGTGATCGTCGCCGCGCCGGATTTGGACGCGATGATGTTCTTCCACGTGGTTTCGACATCTCCGCCAAGCGGGGTCACCATGCCAAGACCGGTTACGACGACACGACGCATATGCTAGCTCCGAAATTCCTTGTTGGCGCCTGGCTGTTCCTTAGCCGCTTGTGTGGCGGTTGTGAACGGCGCGCCAGATACGAAAAGGCTCCCCACACCCCGGAATCACCGGACAGGAGGAGCCGTTTCTCTCAACGCATTACCGGCCCGCCGCCCCTGGGGGCAGGCCGCAAAGCGCCTTACTGCTTGCTGTCGATATAATCGATCGCATCCTTGACGGTGCCGATCTTTTCAGCCGCATCGTCAGGGATTTCGACGCCGAATTCTTCCTCGAACGCCATCACCAGCTCGACGATGTCGAGGCTGTCAGCGCCCAGATCGTCGATGAAGCTCGCATCCTCGGTCACCTTTTCGGCTTCAACGCCCAGATGCTCGACGACGATTTTCTTTACGCGATCCGCGGTCTCACTCATGAGTGGTCCTTCTTACTGGGTATCGTTGGTGGTTCTGAATAACTGTTAAGGCAGCCCTAGTGCCAAGCGCCGATACAGGCAAGAGGCAAGGCCGCCAAGCCCCCACATTCGCGCCAGGCCATGATTCCGCAACAAAATAGCGCCAATCGGGCCATGGCAACGCTTCATTTACCAAAATTTCAGCGGCTTGTGCGAAGGATTGGGCCATGATCATGCCGCCAGCCACCGACCGCTTCATCACCCGTGCGCGTGTCCGGCTGACCGCGATGCTGGTTCTGGCAGCGACGATCATCGGCCTTTGCACGCTATTTGCCATGGCGCATGGCACGGTGGATTCGCTCGGACGGCCGCTGGGCACCGATTTTTCCAACGTCTGGACCGCAGGACAGATGGCCGATCATGGTCGCGCGCCGGATGCGTGGGACTGGCCCACGCAGCACGCGGTGCAGAAGCAGGTCCATCATAATGACGCCATCCCCTTTTACGGCTGGCATTATCCCCCGCCCTTCCTGATCATCGCGACGCTGCTGGCGCAATTTCCCTATGTCGCGGCGCTGCTGATCTGGCAGGGATTGAGCCTGACGCTGGTGGTGACGCTGGTGCGGCGCATCCTGCCCGATGATCGCGACGCGATACTGGTCGCGCTGGGCGCACCGGTGGTGCTGGTGTGCCTGGGCCATGGCCAGAACGCCTTTCTGACCGCCAGCCTGCTGGGTGCGGGGATGTTGCTGCTCGACCGGCGACCATGGGTCGCGGGCATATTGCTCGGCGCTCTGGTCTATAAGCCGCAATTTGCCGTGCTGATCCCGGTGCTGATCCTGGCGCGCGGCAATATGCGCGCCTTCCTGTCGGCCGGGCTTACGGCCACGGCTTTGTGCCTGCTGACGCTGGCGATCTGGGGCTGGCCGGTGTGGCAGGCGTTTATCGATTCCCTGCCGCTGACCCAGCATATCATCATAGAGGCAGGCGCGACTGGCTGGGAGAAGATCCAAAGCCCGTTCGCCGCGATCCGCCAATGGGGCGGCTCCATTGCTGTCGCCTATGCGGTGCAGGCGATCATATCCGCGCTCGCCATCGCGGCGGCGGCGCTGGTCGCCCGGCGCGGGTCCATGGCGGTGCGCGGCGCAGCAGCCTTGAGCGCGGCTTTGCTCTGCACGCCCTATGTGCTGGACTATGATTTCGTGCTGCTGGGCGTCGCGATCGCTTTCATGGCGGCGGACATGGCCGCGCGGGGCACGCTGCGCTGGGAGCCGACATGGCTGGCCTATGCTTGGATCGCGCCACTGTTTGGCCGGGCTGTGTCGGAAATGACTTTGATCCCCGTCAACCTGATCGCTGCCATTGCCGTGCTGGTACTGGCGAGCCGGCGCGCCATCCTGCTGGATGGCGCGCTCGCTGGCATCAGATCATGGCCATTCCGCCGTTCACATGCAGCGTCTGGCCGTTGACATAGCCAGCTTCCTTGCTCGCCAGATAGACGACCGCTGCGCCAATATCATCGCCATCGCCCAGATCGCCCGCCGGGATTTTCTGGAGGATCGCGCCCTTTTGCGCGTCATTGAGCGCGTCGGTCATGGCCGATCGGATGAAGCCGGGCGCGACGCAGTTGACGGTGATGCCCCGGCTGGCCAGTTCCTGACCCAGCGACTTGGACATGCCGATGATGCCCGCCTTCGACGCGCAATAGTTGGACTGGCCCGGATTACCGGTGACGCCCACGACTGACGTGATCGAGATGATGCGGCCAAAGCGCGCCTTCATCATCGGCTTGGCCGCCGCACGGCAGAGGCGAAACGCGGCCTCCAGATTGATCGCGATCACGCTCGACCATTCCTCATCCTTCATCCGCAGGATCAGATTGTCGCGGGTCACCCCGGCATTGTTGACGAGGATGTCGATCTTGCCCAGCGCTTCCACCGCCTGCGGCACCAGCGCATCGACCGATGCCGGATCGCTGAGATTGCAAACGATGGTCTTGTGATCCCCACCCAGTTCGGTCGCGAACGCCTTGAGCTTATCCTCATTGCTGCCCGAAAGCGCGAGCGTTGCCCCCTGCGCGGCCAATGCCTTCGCAATGGAAGAGCCAATCCCCCCCGAAGCGCCGGTCACCAGCGCGGTCATGCCTGTCAGATCGAACATGTCAGTCTCCCTTGAATGTCGGCGGGCGGCGGTCGAAGAAGGCGTTGATTGCCTCGTCATGGTCTGCCGTCGCATGGGCGAGCGCCTGCATCGCGCCTGCCATTTCCAATATGTGTGAAAGCTCCGCCGTCTGCGCCGCGCGCAGCAGGCGCTTGGTCATGCGGGTCGCATGGGGCGGGTTGGCGGCGATGGCGTCAGCCTGTTGGCGCGCGGTGGCCATCAAATCCTCGTCCGGCACCACATCGCTCACCAGACCGATGCGCAGCGCTTCGGCGGCGTCGATCGTCTCGCCGGTCAGCGACAATTGCGCGGCCTTGGAGAAACCAACGATGCGCGGCAACAGCCATGCCCCGCCATCACCCGACACCAGGCCGAGCTTCACGAAACTTTCGGCAAAACGCGCCGACTGGCCCGCAATCCGCACGTCGCACATCAGGCTCAGGTCCATCCCCGCACCGATCGCCGGGCCGTTGACCGCCGCGATCACCGGCAGTTCGATCGCCTGGAACAGCAACGGCAGGCGCTGGATACCCGCACGATAATTGCGCCGCGTCTGCGCGGGCATCCCGGCACGCAAACCGCCCGCGTCGGGCCGCATCGCGTTCAGATCACCACCCGACGAAAAGGCGCTGCCCGCCCCGGTCAGTATGGCGACATGGACCGATATGTCCCGATCCGCCTGATCGAACACCGCACACAGCGCATCGACCATCGCCGGGTCCGAAATCGGGTTGCGCCGGTCGGGCTGGTTCAGCGTGACCGTCAGCACCGGCCCGTCGCGCTGCGTGAGGACAGAGGCGTCGCTCACATCGATCCCAGCGCAGCTTCGATGTCGTCCATCGTCACGACGCTGCGTATGGTCGCGTCGGGCGCGATGCGCTTGACCATCGGACCCAGCACCTTGCCGCCCAGTTCGACGAATTCGGTGACACCCGCTTCCCACATCGCGGCCACGGATTCGCGCCAGCGCACCCGGCCCGTCACCTGTTCGACCAGCCGCGCGCGGATGTCATCGGGGTCGGCAATCGGCGCAGCCAGCACATTGGCATAGACCGGCAGCAGCGGCGGGTTGATGGTCGCATCGGCGAGCGCAAGCGCCATGACGTCAGCGGCGGGCTGCATCAGCGGGCAATGGAAGGGCGCCGATACCGGCAACAGCACGCCGCGCTTGATGCCATGGTTCTTCACCATCGCCACGGCCCGCTCGATCGCGCCGCGATGGCCGGAAATCACAACCTGGCTTGGGTCATTATCGTTGGCGACGGTGCAGACCTCCCCCTCCGCCGCCGCGTCGGCCAGCGCCTGCGCCTTCTCTATATCGGCCCCCAACAGAGCCGCCATCGCGCCTTCGCCCACCGGCACCGCTTCCTGCATGGCGTAACCGCGCCGCTTGAGCAGGCGCGCAGTCGTGCCAAGGTCGAACGCTTCGGCCGCGCACAGGGCGCTATATTCGCCCAGACTATGGCCAGCGACATAATCGCCCTTGTCGCTCAGCGAAAAGCCGCCTTCGCGCTGCATCACCCGCAGCGTGGCGATGGCGTTGGCCATGATCGCCGGCTGGGCATTTTCGGTCAGGGTCAGGTCGCTCTCTGGCCCTTCGATCATGATGCGGAACAAATTTTGTTTCAGCGCGTCATCGACTTCCTGAAACAGTTCACGCGCGGCGGGACTGGCATCGGCCAGCGCCTTGCCCATGCCGACAGACTGGCTGCCCTGCCCCGGAAATAGAAAAGCCCGCATTCGTCATCCCCTGACCCAAGCGCTGTAAAAAAGCGCGTAATTTCAATGGTGTTACACTTTGAGACATAAATGGCATTGAGGCATACACATGACTGCGGCAGGCAGGCATCCGACACCCTGCCCCCTTTGCCGGGGGACTGAATGACGGCCCCTTTAACGATGACGGAGTGCAAGGAAAAGGTGCGATATCGCATTGTCTGGATGACGGGATCGGCGCTTGCCCTCTCCGCCTGCGCAGCGGGGCCGGACTATCGCGCGCCGCAACCTGCCGCGCTCGGCGTCCCCGCCGCCTATGATCAGGGTGGCGGCGCACCTGTCAGCGACGCAGAGCTTGCCCAATGGTGGACGCGCCTCAACGATCCCGCTCTGTCCGCGCTGATCGACACCGCCGTCACCGCCAATCTCGACGTCGTTCAGGCGCAGGCGCGGTTGCGGCAGGCGCGGGAATCGCTGGTTCAGGCCAATGCGTCCTTCCTGCCACAGATCAGCGGATCGGGCAGCGGCGGCAAAAATTACCGCAGTCAGGCGGGCGGCACCCGAACCGACAGCAGCGGCAATGTCATCAGCCTTGGCTCCAGCAACTGGTCGAGCAGCTATTCGGCAAACGCCAACGCCAGCTGGCAAATCGACCTGTTCGGCGAATTGTCGCGCAGCGCCGAAGCGGCACGCGCGGACCTTACCGCATCGGGCTATGATCTGGCGACGGTGCGGATGACGATCATATCCGAACTCGTCACTAACTATGTGCAGGCGCGGCTGGCGCAGGAGCAGTTGCGCGTCGCCCGCGACAGTCGGCAGGTGCAGCAGGATAATTATGACATTGCCCGCTGGCGGTTGCAGGCGGGGCTTGTCTCGTCGCTCGACGAGCAGCAGGCGCGCGCGCAACTGGCGCAGACCAGCGCATCCATCCCGCAGATCGAGGCCAGCCTGCGCGGCAGCCTGAACCGCATAGCCGTCCTGACGGGCCAGGCACCGGGGGCCGCGACCCGTGCGCTCGAAACCCCCGCCCCCATTCCCACCGCCGCGATCGACATCACCACCGGCATCCCCGCCGACACGCTGCGCCAGCGGCCCGATGTGCGGAGCGCCGAGCGCTCGCTCGCCGCCGCCACTGCGCGGATCGGCGTGGCGCAGGCGCAGCTTTACCCCTCGCTCGGCATCAGCGGCAATATCGGCACCACCTCCAATGCGTTCAGCGACCTGTTCAGCCTGATCACCGGTGGCGTGTTCGCCAATGTCGCGCAGACCATCTTCGACGGCGGCCGCCTCGCCTCGCAGGTGCGCGCGCAGAAGGCGGCCACCGACGGCGCCTTCGCGGCCTATAAGCAAAGCGTGCTGGGTGCGCTGGAGGATGTCGAGAACGCCATGGCGTCGCTGACCAGCGCGCGGTTGCGTAAGGCGGAGTTCGCCACCGCTTATGACGCGTCGAACAATGCCGCCATCCTGGCGCGTAGCCAGTATCAGGCGGGCCTGACCGACTTCCAGACGCTGTCCAGCAGCGAATCCACCCTTTTGAACGCGCGCAACAGCCTGGCTGGCGCGCGGTCGGACGAAATCCTTGCCCTCGCCCAGCTCTACAATGCGCTGGGTGGCGGCTGGCAGAGCATGGAAAGCCGCCCAGAATGAGCAATGATACCACCACCGATCCGGCTCTGGACGCATTTCTGGGCGCGAAACCGGCCAGGCCATGGCGCAAATGGGCGGTGCGCGGCGCGATCGGCGTCGGTTTGCTCCTGCTCGTGCTGCTCGTCAGCCGCTGTTTCGTGGGTGAGGATCAGCCCAATTTCGCCACGCGCGAAGTGCGCAAGGGCGACCTGACGGTCAGCGTATCGGCGACCGGCAATCTGAAACCCGTCAATCAGGTCGATGTCGGGTCTGAGCAATCGGGCAAGATCACCGCCGTCTATGTCGATGTGAACGACCGGGTGGTGAAGGGCCAGCGGCTGGCCGAACTCGATACGCGCCGTCTGGTCGACACGGTGAACCAGAACCGGGCGCAGGTCTCCGCGTCACAGGCGCAGGTCGCACAGGCCCAGGCGCAGGTCGCGCTGGCCAAGGCGACGCTCGACCGGCAGCTTAATGTATTCCAGCTGTCGGGCGGCAAAGTGCCTGCCAAGACCGAGATCGATTCGGCCCGCGCCAATTATGAAGGCGCGCTTGCCACGTTGCGATCGGCACAGGCGCAGGTGGACGTATCACGCGCGCAATTATCCTCGGCCCAGACCAACCTGACGATCGCCCAGATCGTGTCTCCGGTGAACGGCGTGGTCCTGTCGCGGGACATCGAACCGGGCCAGACCGTCGCGGCATCGCTCAACGCCCCGGTACTGTTCACCCTGGCCGAAGATCTGACCCAGATGGAGGTCGAGGTGTCGGTAGACGAAGCCGATGTGGGCCAGGTGAAGGACGGCCAGAGCGCGACCTTCGCCGTCGATGCCTTCCCCGGCCGCAGCTTCCCGGCAAAGGTCACGCGGGTCAATGTCGGGTCGAACAGCGCCAGCACATCCTCCTCCACGACCAGTACGACCAGCAGTTCGTCGGGAACCGTCGTTGCCTATACCGCCGTGCTGACCGTGAATAACAGCGACGAGATGCTGCGCCCCGGCATGACCGCGACCGCCGACATCGTGACGCAGGAATTGCATGACGTGCTGCTCGTCCCCAATGCCGCGCTGCGCTTCAAGCCCAGCGCGGGTGCGGCACAGGGTGGCGGTATCACCAGCACGCTGATGCCGCGCCGCCGCGGCAATCGCCCGGCGCGCGAAGTCAGCTTTGGCGCGGGCAGCAGCCAGACCGTCTATGTCGTGGATGCAGAGGGCAAGCCCAAGGCGATCCAGGTCGTGGTCGGCGCCAGCGATGGTTCGCGCACCGTCGTCACGGGCGGCGATCTGAAGCCGGGGATGCGGGTCATCACCGGGCAATTGGCCGCCGGGCAGCAGCCACCGGCCGAAGATCAGGCGCGCAATGGCGCAGACCAGCGCGCCCCGCGCAAGGACAGCGCGCCGCGCAACCCGGCGACGGACGGCACGCCTGCGACCGTGGGCAAGCTGGGCAATTCGGGCGACGCCCCGCCCGAAACCGCGCCCGTGACGGCCAAGCCCTGATCGCCATGAGCGTGGACCCGATCATAACCCTGCGCGGTGTCACCAAAGTCTATGGCAGCGGCGCGACCGAGTTTCAGGCCTTGAAGGGCATTGACCTAGACATTGCGCAGGGCGATTTCGTCGCGGTCATGGGACCGTCCGGCTCCGGCAAATCGACGACGATGAACATATTGGGCTGTCTCGACGTGCCATCGGCGGGCGAATTCCTGTTCAAGGGGCATCATGTTGAAACGCTCGACCGCGACCAGCGCGCGCTGCTGCGCCGCCGCTATCTCGGCTTCGTGTTCCAGGGCTTCAACCTGCTGTCCCGCACCAGCGCGCTGGAGAATGTCGAACTGCCCCTGCTCTATCGCGGCGAGGACAAGCAGACCCGCTACGACATGGGCATGGCCGCGCTCGACAAGGTCGGCCTTAAACAATGGTGGGATCATACCCCCGCCGAACTGTCCGGCGGCCAGCAACAGCGCGTCGCCATAGCCCGCGCCATCGTCACCAGCCCGGACGTCCTGCTGGCCGACGAACCGACCGGCAATCTGGATTCGGAACGGTCGATCGAAATCATGGAATTGCTGACCGACCTCAACAAAAATAGCGGCATCACTGTGCTGATGGTGACGCATGAACCCGACATGGCGGCGTTCGCACGAACCATCGTGCATTTCCGCGACGGGCTGGTCGAGCGGGTCGAGAAGGGGCTGGCGGCGTGAGCCGCGCGCAAGTCAAACCTTCTCCCTTGGGGGAGAAGGATACGCAGCCTTACCCGCGCAGCGGGTTAGGCGAAGTTGGAAGAGGGGGCTGGACACAGCCTTTGGCTCTCCCCCTCTCCCAGCTACGGCTAGGCAGCAAGCTGCCAAGTCTCCGCATCCCTCTCCCCGCTGGGGAGAGGAAAGGATCGTCATGCTAGGCACCACCATCATTCTCGCCTTTCGCGCGATCAACCGGCACAAGCTGCGCAGTTTCCTGACCACGCTGGGGATCATCATTGGCGTGGCCGCCGTCGTCACCATGGTGACGCTGGGCAATGGCGCGACCGCGGCGGTGCGGGAACAGATTAGTTCGCTCGGCGCAAATGTGCTGCAATTGCGTCCTGGCCAGGGCTTTGGCCGTGGCGGTGGCGGGCCGCGTCCGCCCGATTTCAAACCGGCGGACCTCACCGCCATCGAAAGCCAGTTGACCGGCGTGCGCGCCGTCGCGCCCATGGCCCAGTCCAGCGGCACCGCCATTTATGAAGGCAATAACTGGTCCACCACCGTCTATGGTACCACCGCCGCCTATTTCGAGGTGCAAAGCTGGAAGGTCGCCAGCGGCCGCCTGTTCATGCCCGAAGAGGAAGAGGCCGGTCGCCCGGTCTGCATCATCGGCAATACGGTGCGCACCAACCTGTTTCAGGGCGGCGACCCGATCGGCCAGCGGATGCGGATCAAGGGCGTGTCCTGTCAGGTTATCGGCGCGCTGGCGACGCGCGGTCAGGGCGGCTTTGGCGATCAGGACGATGTCGTCGTCATGCCGATCAAGTTCGTCCAGCGCCGCTTCACCGGCAATCGCGACATCAGCCAGATCATGATCGCGGTGGATGACGCCTATGACACGTCGACCGTGCAGAAAAGCCTGGAAGAACTGATGCGCGAACGCCGCCAGATCAAGGCGGGGGGCGAGGATAATTTCAACGTTTTCGACACCAAGCAGATCAGCGACACGCTGACCGGCACCACCACCATCCTGACCCAGATCGTCGGCGCGGTGGCGGCAATATCCCTGCTGGTAGGCGGCATCGGCATCATGAACATCATGCTGGTGTCGGTGACCGAACGCACCCGCGAGATCGGCATCCGCCTTGCCATCGGCGCGGTGGCGGGCGAAGTGTTGATGCAGTTTCTGGTCGAAGCGATCGTGCTGTCCTGCCTGGGCGGGGTGATCGGCCTTTTGCTCGCTCTGCTCGCCTCCTTCGCCATCGCGCCGCTGATGCAGGTGCCCTTCATCTTCGACGTGAAGGTCAATCTCATCGCCTTCGTCTTTTCCGCCGTCATCGGGGTGGTGTTCGGCTATTTCCCCGCCCGCCGCGCCGCCGCGCTCAACCCTATAGACGCGCTGCGGCACGAATAAGCGGCCTTTATTATTTCACGCGGAGGCGCGGAGGGAAAGCGACGCAACCCAAACATCATTCGCCATAGCTGGGTAAAGCCATGGCCTGATCGCGTCGCGGCTCTGCCAAACACTTATTCTCCGCGCCTCCGCATCTCCGCGCGAACCACCTTCCTTCCTCCAAACCTCGCCTTCCTGAACAGTCATTCAGCTTAAATCTCAGCCTGTTACAATTTCCGACACTCTTTGCCCTTCCCCGACACATGGCTGCGACAAGCACCTCCTATCTCTGTTCTCGACGCCGCAGAGGGCGCCCGCAACACGGCAAAGGAGCAATATATGTTCAAGAAAATCCTCATGGCACTGGCCACCACCACCCTGGTCGCCAGCCCGATCATCAGCAGCCAGGCGCAGGCCCAGAGCCCAGGCAATCGCTATGGCCAGCAGCACCGGCAGGAACAGACTCGCACGGTCGTCAAGCAGAAGCCCAACGGTCGCACCGTGGTCAAGCAGCGGACGGTGGTTCGCAAGGATGTGCGCAACAACCGCTATGCCGCATCGAACCATCGCTGGGCCAAGGGCCAGCGCTTCGACCGGCGTCAGGTGAGCAACTATCGCGTGATCAACAATTATCGCGGCTATCGCCTGAACACCCCGCCGCGCGGTTATCAGTGGGTCCAGTCGGGTAACGACGCGCTGCTGATCGCCATCACCAGCGGCCTGATCGGCGCGGTCATCGGCGGCGCGATCCGCTAAGGCGGGCCAGCCGGCACCATGCCCCAGGGATCTCTCCTCCCCTGGGGCATTTTTGCGTTTCCGTACGCCTGATGCAAGTTAAATACGCGATATTACAGCACCGTGCATTTAATCTGAAGCATATCCGGCATGCTTGAAATAGTTCATGCATTCCTCGGGTGTGTACAAGGAGCATATATCGCCCACGGCGCGGACGAGGTCGTCGATGGTGCGGGCCTTGATCCGGCGCAGATGCGCCTTGAGTTTTGAGAACGCCAATTCGATTGGATTGAGGTCAGGGCTGTAGGGCGGCAAGAAGACGAACCACGCGCCGCGCTCCTTGACGATTGCCTTGGCCTTTTCGCTCTTGTGGCTCGAGAGATTGTCGAGGATCACCACGTCACCGGGTTCCAGCGTGGGGGCGAGCTGCGTTTCGACATAGGCTTCGAACAGATCGCGGTTCATGGCGCCGTTGATGACCCACGGTGCAGTCAACCCATCGTGCCGCAGAGCCGCGATGAAAGTGCGGGTGTTGCGATTTCCAAAGGGGGCATGCGCGCGCAACCTCTTCCCCTTCGGGGCGCGACCACGTTGCCGCGTCATATTGGTCGCGGTTGCCGTCTCGTCGATAAACACTAGCTTGTGCGCTTGTTCGCGCATGCGCGGCTGACGCCCGTTACGCCAGTCCCGCCGTTTCGTAGCCACCTCCTGGCGGGTGGCCTCTGTCGCTATCAGCGCCTTTTTTTGTAAGAATAGCCCGCCGCGCACAGCAAACGCGACAGCGTGCTGGGGTGGACTGCAGGGCCACCGTTCGCCTGCAGTTTCGCAACCAGTTCAGGCATGGTGATGTCCGGTTCCACTTTGACCCAGCCACTCAGCCGGTCACGCCAGGCCGCAAGCTTGCCCCCGCCCGCAGGACGGCCTTGCCGACCCGGCTCCAGCGACCCTGTCCTCGCCATGCGTTGGGCCAGACGCACACCCGTGCTCGCGCTGACGCCAAAACGGCGCGCCGCAGCGCGTGCCGACCCTTCCGTCTCGATGCCTCCATACACGCGCTTGCGAAGATCCATCGAATGCGATTTTCCCATCGGCCACCTCCAGCCCGAGAGAATCATAAATCTCGCACCTTGGGAATCGCCCGATTCAATTTTCACGCATCACGCTGTAAGGGATTATCCCGCACAAGTCCCAAGTCCGGGGGGGCAGCATCGGGAACGACCATGTCATTGCATCAAATCATGTATATCAGCACCGTCACCGGGACGGTCACGCCGCAGGAGTGCGCCGCGATCGCGCATGCATCCGCGATTCGCAACCGGCGCGATGATGTGACCGGCCTGTTGCTGTTCAATTCCCGCCGCTTCCTTCAGGTGCTGGAAGGTCCAAAGGACGCCGTCGAGAACATCTTTGCCCGCATCCATGGCGACAGCCGCCATCGCGGCGTGGTCAAACTGCGCGAGGGCATGATCGACACTCGCGAGTTCGGCCGATGGGCCATGGCCTATGACGATCCGCTCCGCCCGTCCGACAGCCTGAAGGATGTGGTCGCCGCTTTGCTGGCCAGCGCCGGTCCTTCGACCCGCGCCCATTTTCTGGGATCGGCGGAGCTGCACCGTCCGACGGCCTGATCCGCGCTACACCAGCCCGGTCAGATAATAGACCGCGATCACGATGAACACCGTCACCGTCTTGATCAGCGTCAGCGCGAAAATATCCTTATAGGCCTGCCGATGGGTCAGGCCCGTCACCGCCAGCAGGGTGATGACCGCGCCGTTGTGCGGCAGGCTGTCCATGCCGCCCGACGCCATCGACGCGACCCGGTGCAGCACTTCGCGCGATATGCCCGCCGCGTCGCCCGCCGCGATGAACTGGTCCGCCATTGCCGCCAGCGCGATCGACAGACCGCCGGACGCCGATCCGGTGATCCCGGCCAGCGACGTCACGGTAATCGCTTCATTGACCAGCGGGTCGGGGATCGCCCGCAACGCTTCCTTGACGATCAGAAAGCCCGGCAGCGCCGCGATCACCGCGCCAAAACCATATTCGACCGCCGTATTCATCCCCGCCAGCAATGCGCCGCCGACCGCCGCCTTCGATCCTTCGGCAAAACGTTTCGCCACGGTGCGATAGGCGAACGCCAATATCGTCGCGATGCCCAGCAGCAGCGCGCCCTCTACCGCCCAAAGCGCCGACACCTGCGCCACCTTGACGTCAACCGGCTCGGCCATGCCCACCAGCGAGAGGGTGACGACATCGCCGCTCACCCAGCGCGGGATCGCCAGCGTCAGCAGCAGATTGCCCACGCCGACAACCAGCAAGGGCAAAAGCGCGACCAGCGGATGCACCTTTGCTGCGTCGTCCACAGGCTCCGGCTCATTCACCAAAGTCTCCGGCGCGCCATAGCCCTCCCCCGCCGCCATCATCGCGCGCCGCCGCCAGCCCAGATAGGCCAGCCCCATCGCCGCGATACAGGCAGAGCCGATCAGCCCCAGCACCGGCGCGGCCCAGGCGGTGGTGCCGAAAAAGCTGGTCGGGATGATATTCTGGATCTGCGGCGTGCCGGGCAGCGCATCCATGGTGAAGGTGATCGCGCCAAGGCCGATGGTCGCAGGCACCAGCCGCTTGGGGATGTCGGCGCGGCGAAACATCTCGGCGGCGAAGGGATAGACGGCGAACACCGCGACGAACACCGACACGCCGCCATAGGTCAGCAGCGCGGTAACCGCCATGATCGCCGGAATCGCCCGCCCCGCCCCGACAATGCCGATCACCGCCGTCACGATCGCACGCGAAAATCCCGAAATTTCGACCAGCTTGCCGAACATGGCGCCCAGCAGGAACACGGGGAAATATAGTTTGAGGAAGCTCCCCACCTTGTCCATGAACAGGCCGGAAAAGGCGGCCGGGACAGCGGCAGGATCAGTCAGCAACACCGCCAGCATTGCCAGCAAGGGCGCCATGATGATGACGCTCATGCCCCGATAGGCCGCGATCATCAGCAGGATCAGGGATAATGCTGCAATGCCTACTGCCATACGCTCATTCTCTCCGCGCCCGCACACCCACCCCGTTCGTCCTGAGTAGCCGCCGAGCTTGTCGAAGTGGCGTATCGAAGGATAGGAGCCAAGCCAAGCCTTCGACTTCGCCCAGGGCAAACGGATGGTGTTTATCTTCCACCACCCTTGCCTTTCGCCCGCCTTTCCGCCATAGGCGCGCCTTCGCATCGGGCCAGAGGTGACTCGGCCCGGTTGCGGCGCATGTAAGACGACAGCCGGAGGGGCGTTCCACATGGGGTGGGCGTCAGCAATCGGCCAACAGAGAAGGTATAATCATGGCTCTTTACGAGCATGTGTTCCTTGCGCGCCAGGATCTGGCACAGGCGCAGGTGGACGCGCTGGCGGAAATCGCCACCAAGATCGTGGAAGAAAATGAAGGCAAGGTGACCAAGGTCGAGACCTGGGGCCTGCGTTCGCTCGCCTACAAGATCGCCAAGAACCGCAAGGCACACTATGTGATGCTGAACATCGACGCCCCCGGCGGCGTGATCGCGGAACTGGAGCGCCAGACCCAGATCAACGAGGACATCATCCGCTACATGACCGTCAAGGTCGATGAGCTGGAAGCTGGCCAGTCGGTCATGATGCGCAAGCAGGACCGCCCCGACCGTGGCGATCGCGGCCCCCGTGGTGACCGCGGCGATCGTGGTCCGCGCGAAGATCGCGGCGACCGTGGTGATCGTGGCCCGCGCCGCGAAGAAACCGCTGGCGAATAAGGAGACATAGATCATGGCACGCCCATTTTTCCGCCGCCGCAAGAGCTGCCCCTTCGCCGCCAAGGATGCGCCGAAGATCGATTATAAGGATGTCCGTCTGCTTCAGGGCTTCGTGTCCGAACGTGGCAAGATCGTCCCCAGCCGCATCACGGCCGTTTCGGCCAAGAAGCAGCGCGAACTGTCCCAGGCCATCAAGCGCGCCCGTCATCTGGGCCTGCTGCCCTACATCGTGAAGTAAGGGAGTAAGCCCCATGGAAATCATTCTGCTCGAACGCATCGAGAAGCTCGGCGCCATCGGCGACGTCGTGACCGTCAAGGACGGCTACGCCCGTAACTTCCTGCTGCCGAACAAGAAGGCGCTGCGCTCCAACAACGCCAATAAAAAGGTGTTCGAGGCCAACCGCGCCAAGATCGAGGCCGACAACGCCGCTCGCCGTTCGACTGCCGAAGCGGCTGCCGATGGCGTCAACGGCACCCAGATCGTCCTGATCCGCCAGTCGTCCAACGCTGGCGCGCTCTACGGTTCGGTTGCGGTACGTGACATCCTCGAAGCGCTTCAGGCGCAGGGCGTCACCATCGTCACCAAGTCGATGGTCGTTCTGGAACGCCCGATCAAGACGCTCGGCGTGTTCGACGTCAAGGTCGCGCTGCACCCCGAAGTGTCCGTCACCATCAAGGTGAACGTGGCGCGTTCGCCTGAAGAGGCCGAACTGCAAAGCCAGGGCGTCGACGTCATGGCCGACCTGTTTGAAAAGGACGAAGCCGGCTTCACCGAAGATTATGATCCCAACGCAGAACCCGGCGACCTCGCCGCGTTCACCGAAGAAGCGCCGGCCGAAGAAGCCTGAGCTTTTCCGTAAGGACCAAATGAAAAAGCCGCCCCGCAACGGGCGGCTTTTTTGTTGCCATTCCTGTTCTGAACAAGCCCGGCATCAAAATCCTCCCCTGCAAGGGGAGGATGGGTCGGCGACCGTAAGAAGCCTTACTCCGCCTCTTCGACCGGCGCGCCCGGCCCGTTCTTCAGCACGGACTCGATCGCGTTCTTCGCGCCCGCCTTGCTGCTATAGCCTTCGGTCCAGAAGATCGTTTCGCTATTATATTTGAACTTGGCGACGAACTCGCCGACCTTGTTCTTCTCGATCACGAACTTGTGCGCCATATGATGCCTCCAGAGTCGTTTCGTCAGCGAAACCGGGTCGGAGAATAGGCAGAGGCATTGATGCCTGCAACGCTTTCCGGCAGGGCATCGCCCCGCACCAGAGCGGCAGCCAGCAACGCGGCGGCGGGGGCCGTCTGGATGCCGAAGCCGCCCTGCCCGGCAAACCAGAAGAAGCCCGGCTCATCGCCATCAAACCCGTAAACCGGCGCACGATCGGGCGCAAAGCTGCGTAGGCCCGCCCATTTATGCTCGACCCGCGCGATCGGCCAGTCGACCGCTTCCTCGAACCGCGCAATCGCTTCCGCCACCGCCAGTTCTTCTGGTGCCGCATCGCAGGGGGGCGATGGTGCCTCGTCATGCGGGGTCAGCCAGATGCGGCCCTGCCCCTCCGGCTTGAAATAGAATTGCCCGGCCAGGTCCATGATCAGCGGCAAATCGGGCGAGGGCATGGATGGCACGCGCAACTGCACCACTGTCCGCCGCAGCGGCGCCATGCCGATCGGCGTGACGCCGCAGGCACGGGCGACATCGTCCGCCCACGCCCCCGCCGCATTGACCAGCACCCCGCACGCAATGGCCCCCTCCGGCGTCTCGACCCGCCAGCAGTCGCCGTCCGCCCGCGCAGCGCTCAGCCGCGTCGCCAGCCGCACCTCCCCACCGCGTCGCCGAAACTGGCGCAGATAGGCCTGATGCAGCGCCGCGACGTCAATGTCCTGACAGCTCGCCTCCATCACCCCGATGGTCCAGTCCGGCCGCAAGCCCGGCACATGAGCGGCGGGATCAACCGGTTCCAGCGCGACCTTGCCCGCAAATTCGGCCATCAGCGCGTCGCGATGCCCCTCATCCCCCGCCCGGCCGATATGCAGCGTGCGGCGCGGCGACAGGAAACTGCCGTCATGGAAATCCGGGTCAGGCGCACTCAACAGCGGCCCCGATGCCGTGGTCAAGGGCTGCACCACCGCGCCACCATAGCTTTCCTCCCAGAAAGCCACGGAACGGCCGGTGGCGTGATAACCAGCGCGGTCTTCCATCTCCAGCAATATGACCCGCGCATGGGCGGCCAGCTCCGCACCCAGACTGGCCCCGGCAATGCCTCCCCCCACAATAACAATGTCAGCATGGCTCACGCCGCCACCTCGTCCAGAAAGGCGTCGATCCGGGCGAGCGCGTCCAGCCGGACGGGATCGAGTTCGCGCAATATCTCATGCGCGGCCTCCCGCCCGTATATATGTAGGCGTGCGCCCGGAATCCGCGCGGCGACGCGGCGGATCGCCGGGGTGGACACCAGCTGGTCGGCGTGGGTTGCCAATATCAACAACGGCGTGGCGATCCGGTCAATCGCATCCCCTTCCGCCAAGGCCCGCGTGGACTCCAGCGCCTGACTCACCCAGGTCCAGCTTGGCGGCCCCAGCGCAATGTCGCGGCTATGATCGCGCCACCATAGTTCGTCGGCATAGCGATCCGGGTCATGGGTCAGCCGTTTCTGCCGCATCCGCCGCTGCCGCTCCGACCCTTCCTTCTGCGTCCACGCCTGCCGCTCGCCCCGGCCCAGACACAGCATCGCCCGCGCCATCGCCACCGCCAGCCAGCGCGGCAGAGGCGCGCTATGCACGTCCAGCATCGGCGCGACCGTCACGGCGGCGGCGGGCGGCGGCATCCCTTCGGCCAGCGCGCGCAGCAGCAAATGCCCGCCCATGCTGTGCGCCACCATAACGTCCGGGCCATGCCCCTGGTCGCGCCAATCAGCCGCCAGCGCATTCAGATCCGCAATCCAGTCGGCAAAGTCGCCAATATGTCCCGTCATAGAATCAGCGGTAAGCCGCCCCGACCCGCCCTGCCCGCGCCAGTCGAACGTCGTGACCGCCCAGCCCCGCTCGGCCCAATGGTGGATCACCTCCAGATATTTTTCGATCATGTCGCCGCGCCCGCCCAGCAACAGCATTCGGCCGCGCGTCCCATCGCCCAGTTGATAGCGGCGAATAGGCCAGCCGTCGGGCGCAGTCCAATAGTCCAGCCGCCCGCCCATCGGCCAGGCGCGACGGTCGAACGGCGGTGCGTTGAAAAGGGGCGAATCCATCCGGGCCATGGTTACGGTTTGGTAAGCCATCGGGTCTAGGGTCAAAACCCATGATGGGGG
Organism: Sphingobium indicum BiD32; assembly: GCF_000382885.1. Taxonomy (GTDB): domain Bacteria; phylum Pseudomonadota; class Alphaproteobacteria; order Sphingomonadales; family Sphingomonadaceae; genus Sphingobium; species Sphingobium japonicum_C. Next base: position 14,404 of record NZ_CAVK010000025.1, on the reverse strand, counting down.
AATATTTCAGGGTGGCGCTGCTATGCGCCCTTGGCGCGCTGCTGATCGCGGCGGCGATCACCGATTTGCGCGCCCGCATCATCTCCAACCGGCTCAATCTGGCCGTCGCGCTGCTGGCGCCGCTCTGGTGGCTGGCCAATGGCTATGCGCTATGGCCCGACATGGCGGTGCAACTGCTGGTCGGCGCAGCGATCTTCACCCTTTTTGCCGCGCTGTTTGCGCTGGGCATGATGGGCGGCGGCGACGTCAAGCTGCTCACCGCGCTGGCGCTGTGGTTCCCGTGGCAGGCGGTGCTGTCGCTGGTCGTGCTGATGGCGCTGCTGGGCGGCGTGGTCACGCTGGTCACGGTCGTCCACCACCGGATGACCCGACGGCTGGGGCAGCCGGAAATCCCCTATGGCGTGGCGATCTCGCTCGCGGCGCTGTGGCTGCTGCCGTGGCCAACGATATCTTAACCAATTTACGTGATGAGTGAAGCACTGGGGGCAGTGCACCCACTACAGGGAGGCGAATTTCGTCATGGATGCCAAGAAAATCGTGCTGCTGGTAGGAGCGCTTATCATAGCGGTCACTACAGCCTTGCTTGCACGCAGCATGTTGAGCTCATCCAGCGCACCGCAGGCCAGTGCCTCGTCGATGCCGGTGGAGGCTGACCAGCCCCATGTGCTGGTCGCGACCAAGTCGCTGCCGGTCGGCACCATCCTGGACGCGGAAAGCTTCCGTTTCCAGCCCTGGCCCAAGGATCTGATCGAACAGGCCTATTATCTTAAAGGTCAGGCTGATCCGGTGAAGCTGGCAGGCAGCGTCGTGCGCACCGCCATCTCCGCCGGACAGCCGCTGACCCAGGGTGGCCTGGTCAAGCCCGGCGATCGCGGCTTCCTGGCTGCGGCGCTTGGCGCTGGTATGCGGGCAGTCACCGTCCCCGTTTCGGCACAAAGCTCGGTTGCAGGCTTCGTCTTTCCCGGCGACCGCATCGACCTGGTCCTGACGCAGAGCGTGGCAGGCGGCGGCGATGGCGAGGCGCTCAAAGTCTCCGAAACCATCCTGCGCAATCTGCGCGTCCTTGCCACCGACCAACGCATGGATGCGATGGGCGCGGACGGGAAGCCGGAAGTACGCACCTATTCCAACGTCACCATCGAAGTGACGCCCAAGATCGCGGAAAAGATCGCGGTGGCCCAGACCATCGGATCGCTGTCGATGTCGCTGCGCTCCATCGCCGACACCGCGTCGGATCTCGACGCCGCCATCGCCGGCGCTGACGTCGATCTGCCCGATGGCGCCAGCCCGAACGCGGAAAAGGCGATCATCGCCAAGATCGCGTCGCGCCCTGTCGATCGCGGCTCCACCTATTCGACCGGTGCGGACGTGTCGCGCTACCAGCGCAGCTCCGTCCCGGCCAAGGCCGAAAATCAGGGCGGCCAGATGGCTGGCACTGGTGCCCAGATAACCGCGCCGGTTGCTGTCAGAGGCCCGGTCATCCGCGTGGCCCGCGGCACCAGCGTGACCGAAGTTCCGGTCGGGGGGAAGTAAGATGAAGTCGATGCTCCAGATGTCCGGGCGCAAGGCCGCCGGACCCGCCATCGCGCTCGGCCTGGCCGTTGCCATGGCGGCAGTCCCCGGAACGGCCCTCAACGCCGCCCCGTCCAGCGCGCAGGATAATGCGATATTGATGTCGGTCGGCGGCAGCCGCGTGGTCAACCTGTCGGACAGGATGTCCGACGTGGTGATCGGCAACCCCGAAGTCGTCGATGTCCATGTCCGCTCGCAGAACCAGCTTTACCTGATCGCCAAGAAGGCAGGCGAAACCACGGTGTTTGCCACTGCGCCCAATGGCAAGGTGCTGTTTTCGGGCACGGTGCGGGTCGGCAACAACCTGACCAGCATCGACGATATGCTCCGCCTGGCGATGCCCGGCGCGAACATCGCGGTCAACAAGATGAACGGCATGGTCCTTTTGACCGGCACCATTCAGGCACCCGAAGATGCGGCGGAAGCCGAACGGCTGACGCAGGCCTTCGTCGGCAAGGAAACCACCGTGGTCAGCCGCCTGCGGATGGCAACGCCCTTGCAGGTCATGCTCCAGGTCAAGATTTCCGAAGTCGCCAAGGATGTCGGTCATAAGATCGGCACCAATTTCACCAGCCACGATAGCAGCCTGACGCCATCTGGCCTTGGCTTCGTCGGAGGCGGCACACGTTCACTCGGCAGCTATGATCCCGACGAAAATCTGTGGACCTTCAATTCGCCTTCCGATGGCAGCTACAGCTTGGGCGGCGTAGCGCGTCTGTTCGGCATGGACATTGCCGGCGCGCTGGACCTCGCTGAATCGAGCGGCCTTGCCACCACATTGGCGCAGCCCAACCTGACCGCCTTGTCGGGTGAAACCGCCAGCTTCCTGGCGGGCGGTGAATATCCCTACACGATCAGCAATGGCACGCAGGGCAACAGCATCGAATTCAAGCAATATGGCGTGCAGCTGGCCTTCACGCCGACCGTGCTGGCCGATGGTCGTATTTCACTGCGTGTCCGCCCGACCGTATCGAGCCTGGACTTCACGCTGAACGCCAGCGTCCCAGCGCTCAAGAGCCGCACCGCCGAAACCACGGTGGAGCTGGGTTCGGGTCAGGCCTTCATGATCGCGGGCCTGCTCAACAATGAAACCAGCAATGGCATCAACAAGGTGCCGGGCATCGGCAACCTGCCGATCCTGGGCAGCCTGTTCAAGTCGCGCCAGTTCCAGCGCAGCGAGACCGAACTGGTCATCGTCGTCACCCCCTATCTGGTGAAGCCGATGAACGCATCTGACGTGCGCCTGCCGACCGATGGTTTCCGCAACGCCAATGTCGGCCAGGGGCTGCTGCTCCAGCAGGGCAATGACGGGATCAGCGGCAAGCGCAGCGAAATGCCGCGCCGCGCCCCCGGTTCACCCACGCCGGTCACACCCGGCCCGCAGGCTTCAAATGCTTCGCCAGTCGTCGCCGCAAGCGGCAAGTCGGCCAAGCCTGGCAAAGCCGCTCCCGGCTTCAGCTTCTGACGGAAGGACGAACATCATGACCTATCTGTCCGCCAAAACCCTTACCGCTCTCGCCATATTGGCGCTGCCGCTCGCCGGCTGCGTCACTGACAGCCCCAACCGCAGCGTCGAATCGGTGCATCAGCCGGTCGTCAGCTACGCCGCCTACACGTTCGACGTGCAGGCCAGCGGCGATACGCTGTCCGCCTATGAAGCGGGCCGCCTCAACGACTGGTTCGCCTCAATCGGCCTTGGCTATGGTGATCAGGTCGCGATCGTCACCGACGCGGGCTATTACAGCCCCGGCCTGCGGGATGGCATTGCCGACATCGTTGCCCGCCACGGCCTGCTGGTCGCAGAGGACAGCTCGGCTGCCGCTGGCGACGCGCCGCAGGGCAGCGTCCGCCTGATCGTGCGCCGCGCCACCGCCAGCGTGCCGGGCTGCCCCGACTGGAGCAGCAAGCAGGAAACCGACATGAACCTGGGCGCCACATCCAATTTCGGCTGCGGCACCAACAGCAATCTGGCCGCGATGGTCGCCAATCCCGAAGATCTCGTCCGGGGGCAGGGCACCGACAGCAATCTGCGCACGGCCACGTCGAACCGCGCCATTTCCACCTATCGCGACAAGCCGCCTACCGGCGCTGGCGATCTCAAGCAAATGACAGCGGGAGGCCAGTGATATGAACGCACCGTGGAAACCCGGCCATAGCGGCCCGCGTGATCCCTTTCACGCCTTCGTCTGCGACGACCATAGCTATGATCTGGTCCGGTCGGTCTGCGCCGAACTGGGCTGGGCACCGGAAAAGGTAAACAAGGGCGGGATGCGCAACGCGGTCCAGAGCCTGTCGATCACCGCTTCCCCGCAAATCCTGTTCGTCGACATGTCCGAAAGCGGCGATCCGCTTAACGACATCAACAGCCTGGCCGAAGTGTGCGAGCCGGGCACCGTCGTCATCGCGGCAGGGCAGGTCAATGACGTGCGCCTCTATCGCGATCTGGTTGCCAGCGGCATTCAGGATTATCTGCTCAAGCCATTCGGCGCGGACCAGCTGCGCGACGCGCTGGCGCAGGCGCAGGCCGTATTCATGGCCCCGCGCGACGCCGCGCCCGAACGCCCGCACATGACCGTAGCGGTCATCGGCACGCGCGGCGGCGTTGGCGCGTCCAGCATCGCTACCTCGCTGGCATGGATGTTTTCGGAAAAGAAGAAGCGCCCGACCGCTTTGCTCGACCTCGACGTGCATTTCGGCACCAATGCGCTGGCGATGGATCTGGAACCGGGCCGTGGCCTGACCGACGCGATCGACAATCCAAGCCGCATCGACGGCCTGTTCATCGAACGCGCCATGGTGCGGGCGAGCGACACGCTGGCAATCCTGTCGGCCGAAGCGCCGATCAGCCAGCCGATGCTGACCGATGGCGGTGCCTTCTACCAGCTGCTGGAAGAATTCCGGCAGGTGTTTGAATGCAGCGTCGTCGATCTGCCGCGCAACATGCTGATCCAGCATCCGCATCTGATGACCGATGCGCATGTCACACTGGTCGTGACCGAACTGACGCTGGCGGCCGCGCGCGACACCATCCGCATCCTGTCCTGGCTCAAGAGCAATGCACCGCAATCGCGCGTGCTGGTGGTCGCCAACCGCGTCCATCCCGGCTCGCCCGAAATCAGCCGCAAGGATTTTGAAACCTCGATCGAACGCAAGGTCGATGTGCTTATCCCGTTCGACCTGCGCATCGGCTCACAGGCGGCCAAGCTCGGCAAGACGCTGGCGGAAACCGCCAAGGGCAGCAAGGTCGGGGCGGCCTGCACCGCGTTGCTCGACCAGGTGCTGGGCGCAGCGGAGACCGACGACGCCCCGGCTGGCGCAGCATCGCGCAAAAAGGGCGACTCCCTGCTCGGCAAGATCGGCGATTTCCGCAACATGATGCCGTCGCGCCGCAAGGCCAAGACTGCCGCACTGGAAGATTGACCGCGCACGCCGCCTGACCGGGCGGCGGCGTTGACTGGGGAACGGGCGAACAGATGGACGGCAATTTCATCCTGATAACGGTGCTGGTGGCGACCCTGCTGGGTCTGGCCATCATAGCCTTTGCCGGTCCTTCACCGGAAAAGGCGCGCAAGCGCCGGGTCGCGATGATCCGCGGCCGCCACAGCGAATCGACCGAAGCCCTGCTCGAAGCGCGGATGCGCAAGGCCATTTCCAACCGCGCCACCGGCGTCGAAGCCAAGATGCTGGTGTCGCTCATCCCTAACCCGGAAAATCTGACCAAGCGGATCAGGATGACCGGCAAGAAATGGACGCTCAGCCAGTATATGACCGCCAGCGCGGGCATATTTCTGGCGCTGGCGGCCATGCTGATGATGCGCGGCTTCCCGTTCCTGATGGCCGTTATGGTCGGCATGGCGGCGGGCCTGTTCCTGCCGCACTGGTGGGTCAGCCGCCTGATCAAGCAGCGGATCAACCGTTTCAACGCCAAATTCCCCGACGCGCTCGAACTGCTGACGCGCGGTCTGCGCTCCGGCCTGCCCATCGCCGAAACCCTGGGCATCGTGTCGAGCGAAATTCCCGGGCCCGTGGGTGAGGAATTCAAGCTCATCACCGAACGGATCAAGATCGGCAAGACGATGGAGCAGGCGCTTCAGGAAACCGCCGATCGCCTGGGCACGCCCGAATTCCAGTTTTTCGTCATCACGCTCGCGATCCAGCGGGAAACCGGCGGCAACCTGGCCGAAACCCTGTCGAACCTCGCCACCGTGCTGCGCCAGCGTGCGCAGATGAAGCTCAAGATCCGCGCCATGTCGTCGGAATCAAAGGCGTCCGCCTATATCATCGGCTGCTTGCCTTTCCTTGTGTTCTTCATGATCTGCTACATCAACTTCAACTATATGAGCCCCTTCTTCACGCCCGATCCGGCGGGCATTTTCGGGCTTTCGCTGATGCAGGTGATCGGCATCGGGGGCATGTGCTGGATGGCGATTGGTGCCTTCATCATGGCCCAGATGGTCAATTTTGAAATCTGATCGGGGATAAGAGACATGGACGCCCCTACCCCTGCCGGCACGCTTTTCGGCATGACCGCCACCGATTTCGGCACCCTGCTCGCGGCCCTCGCGACGCTCGCCATGTTGTTCGCCCTCTATGCGATCATGACCGTGCGCGACCCGATGGCCAAGCGGGTCAAGGCGCTCAACGACCGGCGCGAACAGTTGAAGGCGGGCATTACCGCATCGACCGCCAAGCGCCGCGCCAAGCTGGTCCAGCGCAATCAGACGACCGACCATATGCGGTCTTTTCTGTCGAGCCTGAAAGTCCTGCAGGACGACCAGCTCAAGGACGCACAGATCCGCCTGGCACAGGCCGGTATCCGGTCCAAGGACATGGCCGTTGCCGTCATTTTCGGCCGCATGATCATGCCGATCGTCATTGGCGGCGGCGCAGCCTTGCTGCTCTATGGCGTGGGCATTCAGCCCGAATGGGGTCCGGTCAAGCGCTTCTTCGCCTTCGCGGTCGCGCTGCTGCTTTCCTACAAGGCACCCGACATCTTCATCGACAACAAGGTGCAGAAGCGCTCCGCCGCCATCCGCAAGGGGTTGCCCGACGCGCTCGACCTGCTGGTCATCTGCGCCGAAGCGGGCCTGACCGTCGATGCCGCCTTCAACCGGGTGGCCCGCGAACTGGGCAAGGCCTATCCCGAACTGGGTGACGAGTTTCAGCTGACTGCGATCGAACTGAGCTTCCTCACCGAACGGCGCATGGCCTTTGAAAATCTCGCCACCCGCGTCAAGCTGGATGCGATCAAGGGCGTGGTCACGACCATGATCCAGACCGAAAAATACGGCACCCCGCTGGCCTCGGCGCTGCGCGTGCTATCGGCCGAATTCCGCCACGAACGCATGATGCGCGCCGAAGAAAAGGCCGCGCGTCTGCCCGCGATCATGACCGTGCCGTTGATTCTCTTCATCCTGCCGACGCTGTTCGTCGTCATCCTGGGTCCGGCCGCCTGCTCGATCAGCACGGCCTTCTGAAAATCACCCAGCGCAACGGCCCGTCGCCGTAGCATTCCGATCAAAACGCCCGCTTCCGCCGAAAAAGGCGGTGGCGGGCGTCGTCATTTGCGGCTTATCTTTGGGCAAAAGACACGGAGAAACGGATCGCATGAAAGCTGCCCGCCTTACCCTCGCCACCCTGACCGCGGCCATCGCCCTGCCCGCCCATGCCGCACAACCGGTCACCGGTCGCTGGGCCACGGTCGATGCCAAGGCGATCGTCCAGATCGCGCCTTGCGGCAAAAGCCTGTGCGGTAAAATCGAAAAGATCCTCAAGCCCACGCCGGGCCGCCCGAACACCGACATGGAAAATATCGACCCAACGCTGCGTTCCCGCCCGCTGCTGGGCCTGCCCCTGCTGACCGGCTTTTCGGACGCAGGCAGTATCTGGAAGGGCACGATCTACGACCCGGAAAGCGGCAAGAGCTATATGTCCAAAATCAGCCGCAACCCCAATGGCTCCCTCAAAGTGCAGGGCTGCATCGCGTTTTTCTGCAAGACACAGACATGGACGGCGGTGCGTTAGGGTCTGCTGTGGCGCATCTACCGCAACGGGAACAAATCGACAGATCGGGCATATTTTCACCCGGCCCGATACACCTGTTCATGCACAGATGTTACAGAGAGGACATAAGCGAAAAGATGTGAAATGTGAGGGGACGATGTTTGATTTTTCCTATGATCCTGACAGGAATTTGATGCGTCTTGTTCAAGAGGATTATTGGTCTCTTGCGGATTTCCGTGCCTTCGAATCCGAATTTATGAAACGGCACACAAGCATCCGCAGGACCAGCCCAAACTATCGCGTCCTCGCCGACTGCCGCCACTTTCCGGTGCAATCCGCTGAAATCAGTGAAGCCTTCGGCGCCTTTTTCGACATGATCATGGCCGAAAACAAAGGCCATTATGCGATCGTCGTCGGCTCGATATTGAACAAGCTGCAAGCCAAGCGCGCCTTGCCGCAAGCCCACGTCCAGGTCTTTACCGATCCGGACGAAGCCATGATCTGGCTGTTCGAGGATGGCAGCCTGCCCGCCTGAATTGCTTTGCTTACCCCAGAATGAAATCAACCCCGGCCTTGGCATGGATCGACGTGCAGTCGTAGATCGGCAGCACATTGGCCTTCACGTCGACGATCCGTTCCAGCTCGGTACAGGCCAGCACCACCGCCTGCACATCCTGCTTGGCGATGTCGGTCATTTCCGACTTCATATAGCGTTCGGATTCGCGGCTGATCTTGCCCACGGTCAGCTCGTCATAGACGATGCGGTCGATCCGGTCGGCCAGTTCCATGTCGGGCGGCAGCAGCGACACGCCATGCGCCACCAGCCGCTGGCGATAGAATTTTTCGGTCATCACGTTGCGCGTGCCGATCAGGGCGGCTTTCTCGATGCCGTCGGCCTGCATCTTCTTGCCGACCCGCTCGGCGATATGGAGGATGGGGACATTCACCGCGCCCTGCACCCGGTCATAGACACGGTGCATCGAATTGGCGCAGATCAGCAGCGCCCCCGCCCCCGCCGTCTCCAGCCGCCGCGCGGCATCGATCAGCACGCCCGCCGCACTGTCCCACTCCTCGTCGGTGGTGCAGGCTGCCACGGTGGCAAAGTCCAGACTCTCGATCAGCAGCGGCGCGCTATGCTGCCCGCCCCGCGCGCGATGCACCGCCTGGTTGATGATCTCATAATAGCGGGCAGTGGACGTCCAGCTGAGACCGCCGATCAGGCCAAGTTTGTGCATGATATCCCCTGAAAATCCAAACCACCCCAACCCGTTCGGGCTGAGCTTGTCGAAGCCCCTTACTTTCTACGTTGATGCAGAAAGTAAAGCCCTTCGACAGGCTCAGGGCGAACGGAGTTGGGGTAGCCTGGTTCGCGATATCAGTGCGCCAGCCCCTTGACGATTTCCTCGACCATCTTCTTGGCGTCGGCCAGCAGCATCATGGTATTGTCCATGTAGAACACCTCATTGTCGACGCCGGCATAGCCAGCCCCGCCCATGGAGCGCTTGACGAACAGCACCGACTTGGCGTTGGCGACGTCCAGGATCGGCATCCCGTAAATGGGCGACGATTTGTCGGTCTTGGCCGCCGGATTGGTCACGTCGTTCGCCCCGATGACGAAGGCGACGTCTGCCTGACTGAACTCGCTGTTGATATCCTCCAGCTCGAACACTTCGTCATAGGACACGTTCGCTTCGGCCAGCAGCACGTTCATATGGCCCGGCATACGACCCGCCACGGGGTGGATCGCATATTTGACCTTCACGCCTTCAGCCTTGAGCAGATCGCCCATCTCGCGCAGCGCATGCTGCGCCTGGCTCACCGCCATGCCGTAACCCGGCACGATGATGACGCTGTCGGCCTGTTTCATCAGGAATGCCGCGTCCTCCGCCGACCCGCGCTTGTAGGCGCGGTCGATCACTGGCCCGCCAGCGCCCGCCGGTCCCGCATCGGCGCCAAAGCCGCCCGCTATCACGCTGATGAAGCTGCGGTTCATCGCCTTGCACATGATGTAGCTCAGGATCGCACCCGACGAACCCACCAGCGCGCCGGTGATGATCATCGCGCTGTTGCCCAGCGTGAAGCCCATCGCGGCCGCCGCCCAGCCCGAATAGCTGTTGAGCATCGACACCACGACCGGCATGTCCGCCCCGCCGATCGGGATGATCAGCAGGAACCCGATGATGAAGCTCAGCGCCGTCACGGTCCAGAATACCCACGGGCTTTGATCGGTCACGAAATAGCCGATCAGCCCCAGGATCGCGGCCAGCGTGCCCAGATTGATGAGGTGACGCCCCGGCAGCATGATCGGCTTGCCCGACATATTGCCGTTGAGTTTCAGGAAGGCGATGACCGATCCGGAGAAGGTGATCGCGCCGATCGCCACGCCCAGCCCCATTTCGATGCGGCTGGCATTGTGGATTTCGCCCGTCACCGCGTCCAATATCCCGAAGGCGCCGGGATTAAGGAAGGCCGCCGCGCCCACCAGCACCGCGGCCATGCCGACGAGGCTGTGGAACGCCGCCACCAGTTGCGGCATGTCCGTCATCGCGATCCGCCGCGCGATGATGAAGCCGATGCCGCCACCGATGACGATCGCGCCGATAATTTCGGGCAGGCTCACCACATCATGCGTGTAGAGCGTGGTTCCCACGGCGATGGCCATGCCGATCATGCCCATGCGATTGCCGCGACGGCTGGTTGCCGGGCTGGAAAGCCCGCGCAGCGCCAGGATGAACAGGACGCCAGCGGCCAGATAGGCCAGGCTCACGCCCCATGGGATCTGTGCGATCTCATGCATCACTTGCGCTCCTTCTTCTTGTACATCGCCAGCATCCGCTCAGTGACCGCAAAGCCGCCGAAGATGTTGACCGATGCAAAGACGACCGCCAGCAGGCCCAGATATTTGGCCGCAGCGCTCCCCGCTTCCGCCGACGCGACCAGCGCGCCAACGATGATGACCGACGAAATGGCGTTGGTAACCGCCATCAATGGCGTGTGGAGCGCCGGGGTCACCGACCACACCACATAATAGCCGACGAAACATGCCAGCACGAAAACCGACAGGATGGAAATAAAGTCCATCGTCATACTCCCCGTTCGTCCCGATTTGGCTGCGGGACGTTGGCCTGAACGCGCGGGGCGCGAGCAGGCGATTCCCCTATCCGAGCAGCCGCTCGTTCACGACCTTGCCGCCCTGCGTCAGGCGGATGGCGTTGCCGATTTCATCGTCCAGCACCGGCGCACCCTTTTCCTTGTCCCAGAAGGCGGACAGGAAGTTGAACAGGTTGCGCGAGAACAGGGCCGATGTGTCGGTGGCGAGCCGCGATGGCACGTTGCGATGGCCGACGATCTTGACGCCGTGGCGCACGACCACTTCGCCCGCCACTGCACCCTCGACATTGCCGCCCTGTTCGACCGCCAGATCGACGATCACGCTGCCCGGCTTCATCGACGCGATCTGCGCGTCGGTGATCAGGCGCGGCGCGGGACGACCCGGAATCAGCGCGGTGGTGATGACGATGTCCTGCTTGGCGATGTGCGCCGATACCAGCTCGGCCTGCGCCGCCTTATATTCGTCGGACATTTCCGTGGCATAGCCGCCAGAGCCTTCACCCTCGATACCCGCGACCTTCTCGACGAAGATCGCCTTGGCACCCAGCGATTCGATCTGCTCCTTGGTCGCCGCCCGCACGTCGGTCGCGCTGACCTGCGCGCCCAGACGGCGCGCGGTGGCGATCGCCTGGAGGCCCGCCACGCCCACACCCATGATGAAGGCGCGCGCGGCAGACACCGTGCCCGCCGCCGTCATCATCATCGGGAAGGCCTTGCCATATTCACTGGCGGCGTCCAGCACCGCCTTATAGCCCGACAGGTTCGACTGGGACGACAGGATATCCATCGACTGCGCACGGGTGATGCGCGGCATGAATTCCATCGCCAATGCTTCATAGCCCGCCGCTGCATAGGCGTCGACCCGCGCCCGCTCCCCAAAGGGGTTGAGACCGGCGACGATCCACGCACCCGGATTGGCGCCGGCGATGCTGGCGACGTCCGGTCCCTGCACGCCCAGGACAATGTCCGCGCCAGCCACTGTCGCGGCGCGATCCGCCACGCTGGCACCAGCGGCGGCATAATCGGCGTCGGCGACCGACGCCGTCAGCCCGGCCCCCGCCTCGACGGCGACCTGCGCCCCCAGGCCGATAAACTTCTTCACCGTCTCCGGCGTAGCGGCAACACGGGCTTCACCCGCGGCCTGCTCCTTCAAAACTGCAATTTTCATTATTATGGCATCCCCTCCTGTTCTTCGCGTCCCGGTTTAGCCGGAGATCAGCAGCACCACGAGCGCTGCCACCGCGATCGACGCGATCGTGCCCCACTTCATCACGCCAATGAAACCGGCATAGGTTTCGTTCGCACTCTTGATATTTCCGTCTGACGCCATGTCCGGTCCCCTTCTGTGGCGGTTGCGGCGAACCTCTTATCCTGTCGCGCCCCCCCCCTCAACCCGTAGCGCCACAAGAAAATCTTTCGCGGTTAAGCCCGCCTTTACCCCCCGCCCTTACCATAGGTCCCCTGTTGCTATTGAGGGGTGTGAATGGCGCGCGACGGCATACCGATGCTGATGCTGATCGACGACGAACCGGCGCAAAGGCGGCTGGTTTCGGCGCTGGCGGCGCGTGCCGGGTGGCGGACGATCTTTGCCGGCGACGGAGAAACCGCCATTGCGACGCTGGGCACGCAGGACGGGATGCAGCTTGATGCGATCATCCTGGACCAGTGGAGTCCCGATTATGAACCCGCAGGCCTGATCCGCGAGATTCGCGAGCGACGCCCTGCACTGCCCATCCTGATTCTCACCGCCCATAATAATGTCGCGGTTGCCGTAGAGGCGATGCGCGCTGGCGCGACCGACTATCTGTCCAAGCCGATTGCGCCCGAACGGCTGCTCGCCGCGCTCAACGCAACGATCAGCGAAGGCGCCGCCCATGGCGAACTGCGCCCGCTCACCGAAAAGATCACCGCCCCCCTCTCCTTCGAGGATGTCGTCGGCTCCGCCCCGCAATTCCGCGCCGCGCTGGCCATCGCGGCCAAGGCCGCCCGCGCCCGCGTCCCGGTATTGATCGAGGGTGAAAGCGGCGTCGGCAAGGATGTGATCGCTCGCGCCATCCATGCCGCCTCCCCCCGTCACAAACAGGCGATGGTTACGGTCAATTGCGGCGCTATCCCCGCCAATCTGGTCGAATCCGAACTTTTCGGCCATGAACGCGGCGCCTTTACCGGCGCGTTCGACCGCCATGTCGGTAAATTCGCCAGCGCCGACACCGGCACCATCTTCCTGGACGAAGTCAGCGAAATGCCGCTCGACGCACAGGTCAAATTGTTGCGCGTGTTGCAGGATGGTGAAATGCAGCCGATCGGCGCGCGCCGCCCGATCCATGTCGATGTCCGCGTCATCGCCGCCACCAACAAGCGGCTGATCGAGGAAATAGAGGCCGGTCGCTTCCGCGAGGATCTTTATTACCGCCTCAACGTCGTTCAGTTGACCATCCCGCCGTTGCGCGAACGGATGGGGGATGTTCCCGCGCTCTGCCGCCATTTGCTCGCGCGGATCGCGACCCAGCCGGGGCTGCGTGGCCTGGGCCTCACCGACGATGCACTGGCGCTGCTGATGCAGCATGGCTGGCCGGGCAATGTCCGTCAGCTTCAAAACGCCCTCTTCCGCGCCGCCGTGCTATGCGATGGCGACGCATTGACGCCGCAGGATTTCCCTCAGATCGCCGCGCAGATCAGGACCGGCGACCCGATCGATCGCCTCACCATCCGCCCGCGCGCCGCCAGCCAGCCGCACCGCGACGGCGCAGGCATCACCCTGTTTGAAGGCGACGGCCATGTCCGCCAGCTCGCCGAGATCGAAGCCGACGTCATCCGCCTCGCCATCGGCCATTATCGCGGCCGCATGACCGAAGTGGCCCGCCGCCTGGGCATCGGCCGATCGACCCTCTACCGCAAACTCGCTGAACTGGGCATCGACAGCGCCGCCTGAAGCGGCTCCCCGTCGCTCGACCGTTGTATTCTCTCCCCGGCTATGCTTTGGATCGGCACATGAAAAACGCCGCGATCATCGCCTGCCTGCCCGTCCTGCTCCTTGCCGCCTGCGGTCGCACCGAACCGGTGGCCGACATGCCGAGCCAGGAGGAACTGGCCGCCGCCGCCAATGCCGCCGCTGCCAGCGCGCTCGCCACGCAGCAGGCAGCGGAGGACGCGGAACCGCGCAATTACGTCAATCTCGAACGCGGCTTTTCGGTCAGCTTCCCCGAAGGCTGGATGAAAAATGCGGAGGCCAGTACCGCCGACGGTGCCGTCTATGAAGATAAGGGCGCAGGCGCGGACGTGCGCGTTTTCTGGCAGAAGAATGACAATGACGAAACGCTCCAGCAGATCGTCGAAGCGGTCAGCAGCGGGGCCGAAGGGGTCGATGGCGATTTCATCGGCGACAATGAATATCGCGGCACCGCCAATGATGGCGAAGGCAATAATGTCGCGGTCCGCCTGCTCAAGCAGCCCGACGGATCGATCGTGACCGCCACCTTCGTCTATCCCGAAATGCTGAGCGAACAATATCAGCCGATCGTCGACAAGACCCTAGCCAGCCTGCGCATCTTCGCGCCCAAGGGCGAAGCGGCAGCGGCTCCGGCCAACGCGGACAACAGCGTGACAGCAAAGCCGGTCGCGCCTTAAAGTTCCTCCCCTTTAAGGGGAGGTGGCTGGCCGCAGGCCAGACGGAGGGGTGTCCCCCTCTCGATAGGGCAACACCCCTCCGTCATCGCTA
>NZ_CAVK010000026.1 GCF_000382885.1 Sphingobium indicum BiD32 | reverse complement strand
TATAAGAGACAGCTTTTGAGGGTGACGCTGGCGCCAAAATGCATTTCTGGTTGAAAGGCTTAAAAGAGAAACATCAGGATAGTTTATTCAGGACGAATCTCGACGCTTTCCCATCTGCCAGCTCCGTTGTCTGTTGGGATGTGCACCTTTAGCTGTTCGACCGTATAGATCGTCAGCGCTTCACTATTGAGATTCCAAAGGTGAATCTCGAAAGCTCCGCCATATTGCTCAGCTGTTTTCCATTCGTTGCGAGATAGGATCATGCGCGGAGGATGTGCCTGTGTCGTTTTCACTTCTATCAGGCGATTGACCTGACTGCCCTCATGCCAAGCGTACGAGAGAATGTCATATCCTACGGTGTTGTCGTCGATCGCGACCCACTCTGGTTCACGGCGTATCCCTTCCTGCTGCAGGCGGGCCTTCTCATATGCCAACGAAAGGCGCTCACCCTCCCGGCCCTGGGCAAGCAATCTTGCATCACGCTCGCCGCGATTGAGAGTTGCAAGCGCATCCCACCACTCGGTCGCGCGCGCATCTGAACCGAGAAGTCCAGCTGAGCGGAGGCATTGCACGCCATTCACTCCGATTGCCTGCAGCACATGATTGCGCCCTGCTGGCGCTAGACGTGCCCAAATTGGCGATCTGTCGGCGATGATGGCTTCAATCGCGGCGGTAAAAAATGCCTCCAACGGCGTGACTAGCTGAGGCGAGATGCGGCCCTCGATATTGGCACCGGCATCGAAGTCGTGCGGATAAAAATCCGCCCTTACGGCGCGGACGGTAGCGATGATATCGGGAGTGCTGAGTTCTGGATTTTTCTCCCGAAAAGTCCGAATGAGGTAGGCCGCTTCAAAAGCGCTCATCGCTAAGATGCGGTCTTCGTCCACTATCCGCCCTCGTCTTCGTCAAAATGGGCGCGGCCTTCTAATTCCTCTACCAGGTCCACGATATCCTGCAGATCAACATCGTAATCGACTGGCTCTTCCGCGTTTTCTTCGTCGAGAGCGATTTGATGCAGGTCGCGGTCGTCTAGGAGCTGTTGCATCGCCCGGACTTTGGTAGCCAACCGCCGACTGACGGAATGGTCGATACAGCCCAGCCCCTGCGGCGCGCGTGTTTGAAAAATGTGGACGTTTGTGATCTCGTTGGGATCTAAGCCAAGGCGATGTATCCGGTCGATCGATTGGAGGAAATGAGTGCTGACATAGCTCCGATCGAGGTACAGGGCTTCATGGCAGACCGTGTGCAAGCTGATCCCTTCACCGGCGGCAGCCGGATTGGCGATCATCACCATGCAATCATCGTCCAAATGGAAGCGCCGCAATCTGCCTTCCCTGGTTTCCGGATCGGAGGCGTCACCAGAAGGGACAGCGCCGTAGAGCGCGACCGGGTTAAGATCGGCCAGCATCAACAACATCTGCTCAATGGTGTCGGTGAATATCGTCCATATCACCGACTTACGACCATGTTGCGCGAGTTCGCGGGCCTTAGCTGCAACAGCCAGCATTTTCGGTGAAGGGCCGTCTTCGACGACCTGATCCACGAGGCCGGAATTTATGCCAGTGATATCCGATGTGATCGCGCGTAGGGCGAGCAACGGGTTTGACGAAAGTTGCAGCAAGCGCATGACCGATTTTCGCGCTCCTGCGAAATCGATAGCGCCGGATCTAATATTGCTGAGCTGCCGCAGGCTTTCGCTGCGCACCAGGCTATAGAGAGCCAGTTGCCCCTGACCCATACCGACCTGATGGAAGTGGGTATAGCGGGCGGGGAGGCCCAGCTCCTCTTTCGTGGTCCGAACGTAAAGGCTTCCCAGCACTTCTCGCGGCGGTGTCCCACGGCTGATTTCGAGGCCAAGCCCTTGACCAGGCCATAGGAAATTGAGTTGGGAAACCAGGTCGGAAGGCGACTGCGGCATAGGGGTTCCGCTCAACACGTCGCGGCGGATCGGAAGTGGGGCGAGGTTCAGTAGCAGCGCACCGCGCTGCGAAGCCTCGCCCGCCTTCATGCGATGAGACTCATCAAGTATCAGATGGACCGGCTGTCGCGCCAAATATGCGCCGATGATCCCAGGATGCTGAATCAGGAGATCATAATTGATGACGAAGCGCCTGCCGCCACCGGTCAACATCGTCTCAATCGCATGGCTTGTGCCACTTAATACCTGAAACGCTTCCGTATCAGGGCCGTTGGCATCCATCGTGTCGTTTACGATCTCACTCCAGGCCGGAAAAGCCGCTTTGGGGCAAACGACGAGGACGTGCGCGCCGGGCTGACTTGTCAGCAGATGCAAAGCGAAGGCGACGGTCGTTTTTCCCGCGCCGGGAACGGAGAAATTCGCGCCATTTTGGATGGAAAGCAGGTGGCGGATATCCCGGACCTGAAACCATTTGAGATCACGCTTGAAGCCGAGTGCGCGCAGGCGGCTGCGGACCTCCTCTTCCGTAACCGTGAGCGTCAGGCTCCCTTGTGCTTCCTGCACCTTCCTTCGCGCGGCGGCAAAATCTTGGATGCGGGCCTGCGCGTCGGCGTCGGGCTTGAACCTGAAGTTATATGCCCGTTGCTGATCGCGCGTGCCGTAATCGCGCAATATGTCGAGAACGCTGGGCCAGCTTAGCTCAATCGCCAGCTCCGTAATCCTGGCATCGCTGCCGATCACCGAAGCCGACTGTTTCAGCCGCTCCCATACGGTGTTACCGGTCGGGGCTTCGACCAGCAAGACACCGCGCCGGTTCTGGTCGTCGTAACGGACGACGATATGCAGCGGCTCTTGGGCAGCACCTGCTTCCATCGGTCAGGCCACGCCAGATTTCGTCTCGGCGCGCTGACGTTCGAGAAATCCACGGAGCCGGTCTACGTTGGCTTGAACGGCGTCGAGTTGTTTGCCGATCGCGTCCAAGCTCCCAGGAGCGGCGCGTGTCATATCGACCTCCGACAGCTTACCATTTGCCGACTGAATCAGATTGAGCGGCATCTGTCCGTCGCGCTTGTCGCGCTCGATCTCGATGATCCCCTCGCACACCTCAACGAGCTGGTCCGACACCTCGTCACGGCGCGTGGCATCGTCCATGAGGGAAATCAGGGGTCGGAGCGTCGGCCCTGTATTGCCGCCAAGATCGACGGCGAAATCGTCGCCATCCTCATCATCCGATGGACCGCTTTCGTCCAGTTCGACCCCAAAGCGCTCGGCAAGTTTGGCCGCCACCTCGTCAGCTTTTTTTCCGAACATAGGTTTGAAATCGTATACGCGCCGTTTCAGCTTGCTACGCCGATCGGCGAGCAGCCATGCGATCCTGCGACTGACTTCCTGGGCATCGCCCGTTTTGGCCTTCACGTTTTCGCCAATGTCGAAAAACAACTGTTTGGCGTCCTCAATCGCTTCATAGTCACCGCCGCGATTAAGCCATTCAACAAGGTACAGGTCGGCCTCGGTCAGGGCGTTGATCGCATCGTCGATCTCGACCTTTTTCTTGTTCATGAGGGCCATGAGTTCCTTCATCGGTCGCCCGCTGTCGCGCAGCTCGCGGATGGCGATGCACTCATTGATCCAATCATAATCGAGTTCTGTGCGCTGCTTCATCTGCAAGCGCACCTCTACCTCGACAATATCTTTCTCGGTCGCGGTTGCGGGCAGAAGTTGGCATTTTACAGTGGCAAATTCGCGGTAAAGATTCGGATCTTCCTCAAAGAGACTGCGCATCGCTGCCAATCGGCGGTTGCCGTTGACGACGACGCCGCGCCGCGTGATGAGGATAGGCTGACGCTGGCGTTCGGCCTTGAGCACGTCGATGATAGGCGCAACCGAGCCTTCCCGCCCGGTATTGGCATATTTCAGCAAAAACTCATGCTGGCGTTGCTGCGCCGCTTCGTTTTCCTCGCCGGATGCGAAGTAGTCGGCTGGCTTGCCTTCGCGGCGCGCATAAGCCTGCTGGGCAGTGCGTGTCCGGAAGTTCGCCATGCGATATATCGGCAATCCCAACGGCACCAAGATAACCGGCAAATCGTAAGGCTGGCTCTGATACTCATAGAACGGCTCAGTCTTGTCCGATTCCGTAGCACGCTCGGCAATTTGCGCTTCGCGGATATGAGCCGGTTCCACATTTACGGTATACGCCATGCGGGCGACCCCCTATTCAAACCCGATCAGGAAGATCGGTACTGTTATCGTGCGGTCGAACAACCGCAGCTCATTCATGATGCGCTCGAAACTGGCGATGTTACTGCCAATGCTCGCCGCAGCTTGCTTCGTCGGTAGCGCCAAAGCGGCAGCTTCAATCCGCCGAGCGCTCCATAGATGCTGTAGCTTCAATAGGTCGTAGGGAGCGCGGCTGGCATTACCGGTTTGAAGGTGAAAGGAGAGATCGTCCTTCACCCCGAAGACGGTCAGATCATAACTTTGATCGATTTTCACATCGAACGGCCAGCCCTCGGCGGCAAGCTCCGCTTTCACATGATCGCGGATGGCCGTCGTTGAGCCAGGACCAACGGTCAGGTCTGGCTTCTGGAACACGTCCATCTGAGTAGCCCCTAGATT
>NZ_CAVK010000027.1 GCF_000382885.1 Sphingobium indicum BiD32 | reverse complement strand
CTAGAGTTGGATGACATTATGTTGATCCGTAGCCGGAATTGAGAAGATAATTGCGGCATTCTGCGGGGCTGAATGCGTCGAGCAGGGAGCCGATACGACGCCAGGTTGCTTCGTGGGTTCGCTCGGCGGCCTTGCGCATCAGGTGCTTAAGCTTGGCGAAGACCTGCTCGATCGGATTGAGATCGGGACTGTAGGGCGGCAGGAACAAAAGCTTGGCGCCTACGCCGCGGATCGCTTTGCGAATGGCGGGCCGTTTATGGCTGCTCAGATTATCCATGATGACGATGTCGCCGGGAGACAGTGTCGGTACGAGAAACTGCTCGATATAATCGGCGAAGCTCTGGCCGTTGACAGGCTGGTCCAGCACGCACGGGGCATCGATCCGGTCGTAGCGGAGCGCCGCGAGGAAGGTCATTGTACGCCAATGGCCATAGGGCACTTTGGCATGGAGCCGCTCACCGACAGGCGCCCAGCCCCGCAACGGCGCCATGTTGGTCTTCGCCCAGGTTTCATCGATGAAGACCAGACGAGCCGGATCAAGCCGCCTCTGATATTTCTTCCATTGCTCACGCCGCCGCGCGATCGCGGGCCGGAGCTGTTCGGCGGGCAGCACGCTTTTTTTTGAAGCTCAGCCCCTCGGCATGGACGAAACGCCAGACCTGAACATAATCGACCTTCACTCCGCGTTCGGCCAGTTCGGCCACCAGCCCGCGGAGTGTGAAGTCTGTGGCGCTACGCTCCAGTAGCCAGTCACGATTAGGACCGGACAGAATGTTGGGTTTGTGGCCACCCATCTGGCCGGGCGCGGCGCTGCCTGTCTCACGCACCCGTCGCACCCATTTGATGGCCGAGCTCGCCGCTACCCCAAAGCGCGATGCCGCCGCATGACAGGACATTCCTTCCTCAACTACCGCCGCCACTACCCGCTTACGCAAATCCATCGAATAAGGTCTCGCCATGCGCGCTGGCCTCCAATCCCAGCCAGCATCTTGAATCAGAAAGTCAGCGCAATGGGAATCCCAATTGAATCAGCCAAACGTCATCACGCTCTAG